>JALEZJ010000091.1 GCA_022772985.1 Erysipelotrichaceae bacterium
TAATCTACCTAGAAAATCTTTGTTATCTTCACATATAATAAACCTTAACATAATTACTTTGCACCTTCCTAACTATAAATTTATTATATCATAAAATTTATGGTTTGGGGTTGTTTTGTTTTATTTGGTAATAATTTTACCGAAATAGACTAAAATTATTATTTTATTTTATCTACTATTAAATTTAATGCTGTTTGAAGTTGATTATCCATATTTTCTTCTGTAGTCAATTCTACAAAATTTGTTGGTTCTACTCCTTTTTCATTAATCCAATTACCATCTGGTGTTAGCCATTTTTGGACTGTATATTTTATCATACTTCCATCTGATAGTTTTTTTGTTTTTTGGACTGTTCCTTTCCCATATGAATTTGTTCCAACTACAAAGCCGTTATAACTTTCTTTAATTGCAGATGCTAATATTTCAGAAGCGGATGCACTACCTGCATTTATTAATACGGCAATTGGATAATCTCGACTTTCTTTTGTTTCATCTTTTATTTTTTCTGTTTTTTTATTATCTTCTAATTGATAAATCACTTGTCCTTTTTTTAAAAACAAACTACTTATATCTGTTACAGCACTTAAATAACCACCTGTATCATTTCTTACATCAATTATTAATCCTTGAATTTTTTCTTTTTCTAGTTTTTCTAATTCTGTTTTAAATTGGTCATAAGTTACGGCTGAGAAGATAGAAATGTCTATATAACCTATTTTTTTATCTTGTTCTTCTATTACTTTACTAGTTACAGTTGGAACTTCTACTTTTTCTCTTACAACTGTAAATTCTTTTTCTTCCTCTCCACGTTTTATTATAAATTTAATTTTATCATTTTCGTTTCCTTTTACATAATTTGCCATATCTTCACTAGTTTTTCCAGTATAATCTTCTCCATCAATTTTTAAAATAATATCATTTTCTTGTAATCCAGCTTTTTGGGCAGGACTATTATCAAAAATACTTACAACATAAATTTCTCCAAGTTCATTCGTTGATACCATACAACCAATTCCTTCATAACTTCCTTCAATATTCTCTAAGAAATTATTTGTAGTTTCTTCATCTGTATAAGTTGTATAACTATCACCTATTCCATTTAGCATAGATTCAATTGCATTATCTACTAATTCTTCTTTATTTAAATCTCCGTAATAATTAGATGTAATTGTATCATATACATTTATTAATTTATTTAAATCTTTATATAACTTTATAAAGTTGTGACCACCACTTAGTATAAATAATACTAACAAACATAAGATAGCTCCAATTATTTCAAAATATATCATTGAAAATATCTGCTCTTTTAGGGTAACTTCTTCTTTCTTATTATCATTCTTCAAAAAGACTTTTTTTATAAATTTACCAAACTTCGTATTATAGAATTTTTTATTTTTTTCATATCTAATTTTTCTTTTTTCTTCTTTAATTTTTTGTTTTTCTTTTTTTATAATTTCTTTTGATTTATCAATTTTCTCATTCTTTCTCATTTTTATTATTTTTTTCATTGTATCACCATTAATATTAGTCTAGCACATTATAAATTTATTTACAATCTCTTAAAACTAATTTTACAATTCATTTTTTTATTTAAAAAGAGAAGAATTATGATTTCTTTTTCTTCTCTGTTTTAGTGTCTTTTACATCTTTATTATTTGGAGCTTGAGCTAAGAATGTAACTTTTTCGGCTACAATTTCTGTTTTCTTTTTTTTACTTCCATCTTCATTTTGAATCACTCTAGTTTGGATTCTTCCTTTTACACCTACCATGTCTCCCGTTTGACAATATTCAGTAGTGTTCTCAGCAACGTTTGTCCATAAAGTACAATCTAGGAAATCAGTATCATATTCTCCATTCATATTTTTGTAATTTCGTGGAACGGCTAGAGTTACTGTTGCAGTTTTCTTTCCGTTTTCTGTTATACGTAATTCTGGAGTTTTTACTATTCTTCCAACTAAAACTACTTGATTTAGCATTTTATCCCTCCCTTCGAGCCAAACTATATCATAGATATTTTAATTCTTACAAATTTTGAATTTTTATTTTTTATGGTTCACTTTTTCTTAATATTTTTCCTTGAGGAAAAATTTTTTATTAAATTTTAAAATTTGATGTGATTTATAAGAATTTGGAATAAATTTTAGTTTTTTTATTCATTAAAATTTCATTTGGGAAGTTTTTAATTTGACAAAAATTTGACAAATTATATTTATTTTTTATGTCAAAAGAGAGAGTTATTTCTAAAAATCTTTATATGACTTTTTAATATTATTTATTAAATTCCATTTTCAGGTACAAAAAAAACTAATAGTTTTTTTCTATTAGTTATTCTCTTTATTATTTTATACAATATAGTAGATAGGCTATGCAAATAGAGAAAGCAATAATAATTCCTAGACCTACTAACATTTGAATAGCATTGACATAACCAGCATTACTATTATTTTTAACAAGAATTCTTTCGTTATTTAATCTTTCAAAATAATTTATATTAGTAACAAAATTATTCATTATCATATTATAATTATTCATATCTACATTATATTTTAAGATGATATCAATATTTTGAATATACTTTTCTTTATTTGTTAAGATATCTTCTACTCTTTCTTTAATCTTGTCATAATAGTTATAAAATAAACATTCAATTAGTTCATAACGGTTGCAAGTAATTCCATTTACAGAAATTACATCATTATTTTTTAAAATAGATGGGAATACATTATCAAATAATGGAGCAAAGGAATATCTTTTGGTTATTTTATCACAAAGTATTCCATAATCTTTAAAATCTCGTTCGCTTTGATTAATCATACTATCAAATAATAGCATATCAAAATATTTTTTTTCTATTTTTTGATAATCTTCTTCTAAGATACTAGGAAGACTTTTTACAATATTTAGTCCATAATCAATTACTAATTTATAATCTTCTTTATTATTGGCTACGGTTAAATTTTCACTATTTTCTAGCCATTTTTCTTTTTTTAATTTGCCATTATTTATTAATTTGATGAATCTCTTTTTTAAGTTTTCTACATCATAGAATTCATTTTCATTGACAATATCTCTTATAATTACAGAATCTTTTTGTTTATTAGGATTATAAAGCCTATATTCTTCGACAATATCAAAATTCATTAATTTTCCTATTTGACAAATGGCAATTTCTATATCGTCAACTCCAGTATGTTTTTGATAGCCTTTAAAGGTATTTTCAACTAATACTTCTGATGTTTCAGGATTGGTTACTGTGACTGATACAGGTTGTAAATAAATATTACTATTGTTATCAAATGCTGTTACATAATAATTTTTTCCTGGTTCTAAATTAGGGGTGGCATTGATCATACTGATTAGTTTATTTTGGTGTTGATAAAAGTTCCCTAAATTTTCTAATTCTTGGTTAATTGTATGAATATCTCTTGGATCTGTTTGATACTTTGTAGTTAGTTCATTCACTTCTTCTGGTGTTAAATGATATTTACTCGCTACTTCGTTAATTAAATTTATTATATTATTGTTCCCATTCATATTATCACTATCCTATTATGAGTATATCATGAATGTAAATAAAAAAAAAGAAATATTTTTAATTTTTTTGAATTTCTTTTTTTATAGGGGTTAAAATACTTCATATTCTTCTTCTATTTATTAGGATTCATAATGGATAAGTATTTTCTTTTTTTAATATTTCTTTTCATTAGCCTACTTTGGTAATGCTTTTATGATTTTTAATAAATTTTTTTACTCCTATTGGATGTGGAAATGCTACTGTGATAATTCTTTTATCTACATCAGTAATTACTCCTTCTCCATAATCTATATGACTGATTGTATCTCCTATTTGGTAATCAACGTTGGTAGTATGAAACATTTTTTCTTTTCTAAACTTCGTAGCTTTATCTAGTAAGGAGCTTGTTCTTTTTTCTACTTCTATGTATTTATCCTCTATTTCATCAATAAATCTACTAGGTGGGTTAATTTGGGTCTGGCCATATAGCATTCTTTTCTTGGTGTTGATAATCCATAAGTCTTTTTTGGCTCTAGTAATGGCTACATAGCAAAGTCTTCGTTCTTCTTCAATCGCTTCATTGGTTCCTTCCATGATTGAATTATAATGTGGAAATAATCCTTCTTCCATCCCTATAATAAAGACATAATCAAATTCTAGTCCTTTTACAGAATGAACTGTCATTAAGCTAACCTTATTACTGCCATCAGAATGTTCTGTTACATCTGATACTAAAGAGATTTCGTTTAAGAAATCATCTAAAGAAATTTCACCAAATTCATTTTCATAATTCATTGTAATAGATTTGAATTCTTCTAGGTTTTCTAGTCTGATTTCATTCTCTAAGGTCTTTTCGTTTTGTAGTTCTTGTTTTAACCCACTTTTTTCTAAGACTTGTTCTACCATTTCGGTTAAAGAAAGATTTTGACAGGATTCTTGTAAGTCTAATATTAATTGTTTGAAAGCTAATTCTTTTCCTGAAGTAATGGCTTCAAACATAGAGGTATGATTTTCTTCTGCCCTAGCGGTAATATTTCCGATCGTGACATTTCCTATTCCTCGTTTTGGAACATTGATAATTCTAGTTAAGCTGATGTCATCTTTTGGATTATTAATTAATCTTAAATAACATAGTAAGTCTTTAATTTCCTTTCGATTATAGAAATAGAAACTACCAATAATACGATAGGGGATGTTTGCTTTTAGCATATCTTCTTCGATAGCTCTAGATTGGGCATTGGTGCGATAGAGAATGGCAATATCATCATAATTTACACCTTTACTGGCTAGTTTTTTGATTTCTCCTGTGACAAATTCGCCTTCGGCTTTTTCGTCGTCTGTTTTGATATATTTAATTTTCTCTCCTACTTCATTATTGCTCCATAAGTTTTTATCTTTTCTTAATTTATTATGTTTAATAACACTATTAGCGGCATTTAAAATTGTTTTTGTGGAGCGATAATTTTCTTCTAGAAGAATGGTTTTACAATCTGGGTAATCATGTTCAAAATTTAAGATGTTTTTATAGTTGGCACCCCGAAAGGCATAAATGGCTTGGTCATTATCTCCTACGACAAAGATATTACGATATTTTTTGGCAATCATTTTACTAAAGACATATTGGGCTTCATTAGTATCTTGATATTCATCAATTAAAATATATTTATAGCGTTCTTGGTAATAAGTTAAGATATTAGGGCTTAAATTAAATAATTTGATAGGTAAGATTAATAAGTCATCAAAATCTACTGAATTGCCTATTTTTAATTTTTCACAATATTTTTTATATAGGGTTACTACTTTTTCGTCAAACTCAATATTTTTAAATTTTTCAGGGGTAATTAGTTCATTTTTGGCAGAACTAATTTTACCTCTTAATTCTCTGGCATTATAGTATTTAGGATTCATATTTAAATCTTTCATTAGTTTCTTTACTACGGTTAGAGTATCATCACTATCTAAAATAATAAAATTTTTATCATAGCCTAAAAATTCATAGTTTTCTTTTAATATTTTTAGTCCTAGAGAGTGAAAGGTGGAGATTTGGATATAATTGGCATCTGTTCCAATTAAATCTATGACTCTTTCTTTCATTTCGCGAGCGGCTTTATTGGTAAAAGTGATGGCTAAAATGTTTGCGGGTGATACCCCTTGTTCTATTAGATAGGCAATACGACAAGTTAAGACTTTGGTTTTTCCTGAACCGGCTCCTGCTAAGACTAGCATGGGACCATTTTGGTGAGTTACGGCTTCTTGTTGGCGTTCATTTAAGTTGTTAATATTCATGTGTTCCTCCTTAAATTAGAAAGAAAGTTATGTTTTCTTAGATAACTTTCTCTATTTCTTTTGTTATGAATGGAATCTTTTCGTTACGATAAATTCCTATTTTTTTGGTTTCAATATTTTTAATTATTTCTTCTTTGGATATTTCAACAAAGCTATTTCTATTATAGTTATAACTATAATATTTTTCATCATAATTCATTAGGATAAAATGTTCTTTGGTATTATAAGCATCATGGATATAGAGATTGTTAATTGTGATATTATAATTAGGACAATATTTTGAAAAAATTAGATCATAAATTGTTCCTAATTCGATTGGTTTTAAATTCCCAGCTCCAATAATTTCTTGAGTCTTTAGAAGAATGGTTTTAAATAAATCTTTTTGTCTATAATCTAGATTACGAAGAGAGGATTCTATTTTCTTTTCTGCATAGTCATCTTTAATATAAGAAATTTTTTTATCTAGTTCTAGATTATCGTTATATCCAGTAAAATTTTTGGTTTTAAATCCGGCTTGGATAAAGGGAATGTCTTGGGTAATATCTACTATAATGTCTGTATTATCGATTGTCAATACATTTTTTAAATACCCTAGTTTGCTAGTGGTTATTAGTTTACAGTCTATATTCATGATACGACATAGGTATAAATATAATTTTGTAAAAGATGTATTGGTTCCTTTTGTATTAGATAAACTTCCCCAGATATTATGAATCATATTAATATCTTTTAGGCTAAAGGTTTCATTTTTTTCTGGTAAGATATTGATATCATAGCCTAGGTTTTTTCCAATTGTAATATAAAGATAGCGCGCTATTTCAATTTCATTTAAATTAGTAGGAATACTGTTAATAATATCTAAAATAAATAATTCTGATTGTTTAAAAATTTCATGAGGGACATAAATATAACCATTTTGATTCTCTATTCTTTCAGAGTAAGAATAATTTTGGCCATGATCAATTAGATAGTAAATTACTTCTAGATTAGGATTCATGATATCTAGATTTAGATATTTTACTTGTTTCATTTCTTTTAATTTATTTATATCTTCCATTGTTTTTATATTCATTCTTATTTGGGAGCTATCTTTCATATTATCACCATTATAATTATAGTATATTGATAAAAAAAAAGAAACACAATTATACTTTGTGTTTACAAATTTCTTGTTTGGGTAAAATACTTCTATAGCTGTAACTTTTTATTTATATTTTTTTCGTAATTAGAAATTAGCTTTATCTACTTTCTTGTTAATTCTTTTTACTAATCCTAATGCCTTTATTACGGTATCTTCATCACTTTTTCCATATGTAGCAATGTCTTTGGAAGTACTATTGGAATATAGGCAATACTTTTTGATATGATTAATTTTTACAACTTCTTTCAACCAATCCGTTGGATTTTCTTTGGTTTGCATACTTTTTCTAATTTCTTGTCCAACAAGTTCAATTGTTTTTTCTACCCAAGGTGCTAATTTAATTTCACTTGCTTCTTTCGTAATTTTTCCTAAAGATGCTAGTCTATTTAAATCACTTGTTAACTCAATAGAAGTTACCATTTTGTGTTTTTTTCTTAAGTTAAAACTATAAAAGTCGCTTAAATCTGGTCCCTCTAATGCATACAAAGTAATATTAAACTCTTTTAAAAAGGCTAGCATAGATTGGGCTTTAATTCGGTCTTCCCTTTTACTAAAGTCAGGATTTTCCTGATAAAATAACTGATAAAATTTACATATTGTTTTTTCTTTTTCTGATAAAATATGAGGACTTGTACTTGTTAATTTTTTTATATAGTCCATTTCTCTTGAAAAAATATTTTGACATTGTAATAATTCTTTTTCATCATTTAAAATTCCTTTGGTGCTTAAATTTACTCCTTTTTTTTGTTGATATTCTATTTCAATGTCTATTGGGTTATTTTCTGTTGGTGATTTATGATAAGAGTATACTTTTAACTTATTTTGAAAATAGCAAGCTCCCCTCATAAATTCTTCTTCTTTATAGATATAAATTTCTAAAATTTTTTCTTCTACATCCCTAAATATATTTTTTAATATTGTTGCTACTTCTGTTATATCAGGAGCAAATTTTCTTAATAATAATCTGTTTAATATTTGTTCTTTTTCTTTTATTGAGATATTTTTTGATGATAAGCCCCAAAAATTAATTTCTAATTTAGTTCCATCATCATATATAGTTACTTGATGAATTTTTATTTTTTGTTCTGACATACGATCACTTCCTATAATTTTATTTTACCATTTTTGATTTTTTGGAGGTTAAAATTACATATTAGCAAACTTTACTAATCGTTAGTAAAATCCCCATTGCCTACTAAAGAGATTGTATCTCCTAAATAAGTGGATGGGCTTTTTAGCATACTTTTAAAGAAATCTTTGCATCTGGCAATTATTTCTCTTACTTCTCTTTTTTCCTGATTTGTATATGTTCTTTGATTAGAAGGGATGCCATAGGCATCTATTCCTAGAGAGTTGGCAATATAAAGAGCACGGTATAGATGATATTTTTGGGTGACAATGATTATTTTTTTAGCTTGGAAAATATATTTGGCTCGATAGATACTATCATAAGTAGAGATTCCGGCATGATCCATAAAGACATCTTGAGAAGGAATTTTATGACCTACTAAGTAGTCTTTCATGACATTTACTTCATCATATTCTTTATTAATATGATCTCCACTGACTAAAATTTTTGGGGATACTTGTTGTTCATATAAAGATATTCCTTGTAGTAATCTATCCTCTAACATAGGACTTGGGTAGTGATTTTTAATGCCTGCTCCTAATATTAAGATACAATCTATGTTATCTAGTTTTGTAGCATCAACTTCAGAAATTATCTTCTTTCTAGTTGTTATTACAATAAGAAGATTTATGAATAATATTAGCAATCCAATTAATAGGAAAAAACTAACGAAGTATTTTATTATCTTATGAATCATGATATCAGACTCCTTTTTCTTTATTATATCATGATTTTTATTTTATGTAGAATCTAATTCAAAAAGAAACCTTAGCTTGTGGTATCAACATTGTTTCTATGTCCAAGAAGCGATGGTCATATCAATGTTAGGATGGGTTCTTAGCTTTTGGTATAAATTTTTTTATTTAAGTCGATGCTATGAAGTTGAAGTTTGATGGTAATATGTTTAATTTCAGTATCAGTTAGACCTAGTTCTTTTAGATTTTTTCTTTTTAGTTGCCATAAATCTTTTATCTTTATGATGTGGTTGTTATTTAATTTTTGAATAATTTTAGAATCGATAGCTAATTGTTTTAAAGAATCTTCTAAAGATATATTGGGCATTTTAAGATTCTTCCTTTCTAAGGCTATTTTCTACTTCTAGAATAATATGTTTTTTACATTCTTCAAAACTCATTTTTAAAGAATAAGCAAGTTCTGTATATAGATAGGTTTCGGCTTGTTTAAAAAATAATTGATCTTTTTCACTTACTTTTTTACCTTGATTTTTTCTATCTTCGCTTCTTAAATAAGTAGTTTTAATAATTTTAATTAAATCTTCGTGTTGATTGGTTTTCATTAAATTACGATATTCGGATTCTAATAATTTATCATTGGTTTTCAGAGGGGAAATCTCAGGAATTTTTTGGATTAGATCTTCTGCTTCCTTTTTACTAATTGGATATCTTAAATTATGAAATTTATTGTTAGCGGGTACTTTAATAGATAATGTTTCATCTGTCATAGGGCTTAATTTATAATAATCTTCTTTCGTTAGGGGATTTTTCTCGATTGCTTGTATTTTACATAAATCTCTTTTATAGATAATATACTCTCCTACTTTAAACATAAATTCCTCCTTTTGATAAGAAAACGAGTAACTATGCAACTGGACTTACGCCAATGATAGCTACTCGTTGTGGTTTTATTATAACATTTTTTAAAATTTTTTGTAAGGAAAAATTTTTATTTTTCAGCTAAAATTCCTTTATTATATTGTATTCAAATTAATTTTTTTCAGAATTTAATTGATAAATTTTGATGTGATTTTCTTTTACTTAAACAATAGTGGCGTTATGATTGTTGTTTTTTTTAGGATAAAATACTGATAAAGAAGGTTGATTATGTATTCGAATGAACTAGTATGTTGTATTTTAGATTTTTTAGATGAAAATCTTAATCGTAAAATTTCTATTGAAGAGATTGCTTGTAAATTTTATTATAATCGTTATTATATTATGAAGTTATTTAAAAAAGAATTAGGGGTTACTACTCTTACTTATATGAATCGAATGAGAATTATTCATAGTATAAGGGATATTCAATTATTTAATTATTCACTAACTAAAGTTGCTATTCGAAATGGGTTTTATTCTTTGGAATATTTTTAAGAAGTATTTCATAAAATTATGGGAGTAAGTCCTAGTATATATCAAACTTATTGTAATTGTCGATTTCGTTTAAGTAGTCAAGAGTTAGAATCTATTGGGGAAAACTGGGCTAATTTATCTTCTTTTGTAAATTTTATAGAAGCATATAAAAAGAACAAGAAACCACGAAGTATTCCTGTTTTAAAACGATCTATTTTTCATTAAGACTCTCCATATTTTTCTTCTTCATAGATATGGGTAATTCCCAAATTTCTTAGGGAATAGTATTTTTTTAATACTTTGGAGATTCTTTTAATATTTTCTTTGTCTTGATATTTTTCACAATTTATCCTGTCTTGTAGAGTTAATTCTGTTTTTAGATTGATTATATTTCCAGTAGAATCAACGGTAAAGAGAAAATCATTTTCTAAATCTAAGATGAGTTCGGTATTCTCTTTTTTTATGGAAGTTACTAGATGATTGGCATGACAGCCATTTTTTTGGCGGTGCCAAATATTTTCAGTATCCACAAAAATATAGAGCATTTTACTATCATAATTTAACAAGTTTAGAAGGTCATTTAATAGTTCTGTGGCATGTCTACAGCAACAGATGCCATTCATTACTTGGACTCCTTCACTTAATTCAATGGGTAAAGCCAAATAAGGATACTTTCCATCAAACATCATTTCTGATTTGTCTGTAAAGTAACTATTTTCTAGTAAATAACGAATTATTTTAAAAACTTTTTCTATCTCATGATAATCATTTTTTGTGATAAAATTTTTTAGATTGGTTAGAAATAATTGATAAGATTCCTTTATCTCTTTTTTATCTTTGATTGTAAAATCCATCTTGATCCTCCTTTACTTTTTTTGGTTCTTTCTATTTATTTTTTAGTTTTCTTACTAAGGTTTTATTTTTACTTAATTTAAGAGTTCGTTTTTCGTTTTTATTTGATACTTTCTCTGATTCTACTTTCATTGGATTGATATGAATTACTGTTAAATAGATTTCTGGAATTTTCTTATCGATTTCTTTTTCTAGATTATTTGCTATTTCGTGGCTTTCAAAGGTTGATAAATTTCCATCTACATAAATGGTAAAGGATATTTGGTACTGGTAACCAACTGGAGTAGAATTAAAATGGATTACTTTTTTTACTTCTGGATGGTTATGAATAATTTCATATACTTTCTTTTTCGTAGCGTCATCTAAAGATTTATCCATTAAAACATCATAACTTTCTATAAAAATTTTCATGGATGTTAGAAAGATCCAAATAGATATAATGATTCCTACTATTCCATCTACAAAGTAAATTCCTTTTAAACTTAGAAGACAGGCGATTAAATTTAGTAAAGTTACAAAGCAGTCATTGCGATGATCTTTAGAATTAGCTGCAATTAACAGATTATTATATTTTTTGTATAGTTTATTTGTATAAAGATATAAGCTTAGTTTGGTTATAATAGTAATCATACACACAATTACTAGCCAAATTGTAAATTCATATTTATCTTGATGTATTAAAGATAAGAATGAACTTTTAAAAACTTGAAAAGCCATATATCCCATCATAATGCTAATTAACATAGAATAGATATATTCTGCTTTTCCATGTCCTAGATTGTGATCATCATCACTTGGTACCGATGCAATTTTATTTCCTATAAAAGTCATGATAGAAGAAAAAATATCTCCAGCACTATTGAAGGCATCTGCAATCATAGATTGACTATTGGTTAAAAAGCCTACTATTCCTTTTATGATAAGTAAAAATATATTACCAATCATTCCCCAAATACTAGCAAACTTTATTGCTTGAAATTTTTCCATAAACGACCTCTTTCTATTATATTTATATTGTTTTTTTTAGAACTATATTATTTTTTGAATTTATATATTAGAAATTATATTACTTTTTCTTTCTTACTTCAACTATTATTGTTAAAATAAAAAATAAAAGAAGATCGTTTATATATCTTCCCTTTTATTTCTCTTTCCTTTTATTTTGCTTCTGAATATTCTGACTCTATTTCTACATTTTGTGCCTGATATCCCTTATTTGTGCTAATAAGGTTAAAATTAACGGTTTGTCCTTCAAATAATGTTTTATGGCCTTCTCCTCTAATTGCTGAATAATGTACAAATATATCTTCCCCTTCATTATAGTCGATAAAACCATATCCTTTATTGTCGTTAAACCATTTTACTTTACTTTTCACACTAGTTCCTCCTTTTGTTTAACACTCTTTTATTATGACATAAAAATGAGTTTAAAACTTGTAATTTTTATTGAAAATTAATTTCTTATTTTTGTATTAAAACTGTAATAAAAATTTATTTTTTGATTAGGTCTTTTTTATTCTTTTTTCTTGGGGGTAATATTTGGCTATGAATTTGTGTAGCATCATATCTTTTTTTTAATTCTGCAATATCTTTATTCACTTGATCTACACTTAAATTTAATTCAGATGCTTGTTTAATAATTGTATATCCTTTTGCTCTTGTTCGAATGATGTATTCTTGGCGAGGATTGAGATTTCCTTCTTTAATAAAAGCTTCTAGAACTGATTTAGTCCAAATTACTTGCTTTGTCATAATTATCCTCTCCTTACTACTGAGCAATATTTTTTCGATTTTTTATTATTTTATCATTTGAGTGATAAATTTTTCTTCATCAATTTGTTATTTTTTTTTAATAAAATATAAAAGAATATGCTTTTACTTTTAGTTAATTGTAATTATTAATTACATATTTTCTATATATATTATAATTATTAAAATAAGTTATTTAAAAGAAAAATAAGATTTTTTGATAACTTTTTCTTTTGAAATGGTTGAAAATTTATTTAATATATGTTAAATTATTGTTGTGCCTTTATATTTTATATAGGGGATTAGTTAAATGGTATAATAATGGTCTCCAAAACCACTGTTGGGAGTTCGATTCTCTCATCCCCTGCCATTTGGATGTTGCTCCAACTTTTGGAGTTAAATATATAGAAAACGCTTGATTTTAAACGGAAATTAGG
>JALEZJ010000102.1 GCA_022772985.1 Erysipelotrichaceae bacterium
GATAGCATAAACATGCTTTTACCTTTAGCAACATCAAGTACTAAAACATACTTCATATAATACTTCCTTTCCTAGTTTGACTCTTAGTGCTTACAATTATCTCATCATGCTTGTTATATGGATTCAAGACCCCACTTTCTAAGACAAAATTAATAATAAGATAAGAGACGGGCAGTCACAAAAATGGATTCAAAGCCCCCTGATATAATCTGCCCAAACTCAAACGCAATTTTTTATTTTTTCTTATAAGAAAGAATAAAAAATATTCTATCATAAACTAATGAATTTTTCTCTCATTAATTTACATCTTAAAGTATACATGATATAATTGATATAGTGAAAGGGGATGGAGTTATGGGGTTATTTGATAAATTAAGAAAAGCTTTTAGTGGAAATAAAGAGTCAGAAATTAAAAAGTATGATAAAGGACTTGAAAAAACTAGAAAAGAATTTGTATCTCAACTTTCTAATTTAAGTAAACATTACCAAAATATTGATGATGATTATTTTGAAGAATTGGAAAATATTTTGATTATGGCTGATATTGGAGTTGATACAGTTGTTCATTTTGTTGATTTGTTGAAAAAGCGTGTCCGTAATGAAAAAATAACGGATGTTGGTGTTCTTAAAGATATCATTGTTGATGAATTATTTGTTATGTATGTTGGAAATAATATTATTGATAGTAAAATTCATTATAGTGTAGATGGTCCTACAGTTATTTTATTTGTTGGAGTAAATGGAGTTGGAAAGACGACGACGATTGGAAAAATGGCTTATCAGTTGAAGAATGAGGGAAAAAAAGTTATGATGGTAGCTGGAGATACATTTCGTGCTGGTGCCATTGAGCAAATAGAAGAATGGGCTAACCGTGTTGGTGTTGATGTTGTGAGTTCTAATTCTAAAGATCCTTCTAGTGTAATGTATGATGGTTTAGAGAAAGCAAAAAAAGAAAATTATGATGTTGTTTTAATTGATACTGCTGGTAGGTTACAAAATAAAGATAATTTGATGAGGGAATTGGAGAAAATAAATCGAGTTGTACAAAAGATTATTCCTGAAGCACCTCATGAAACTTTGTTGGTGATTGATGCTACTACAGGTCAAAATGGGATTAGTCAAGCTAAGAGTTTTAAGAAAATTACAGATATTACTGGAATTGTTCTTACAAAGTTGGATGGTACGGCTAAGGGGGGAATTGTTTTAGCTATTAAAGAGAGTGTTAATTTGCCAGTTAAGTATGTTGGGCTAGGTGAAGGGCTTGATGATTTAGAAAAATTTGATATTGAAAAATATATTTATGGATTATTTAAGGATTTGTAGGTTAATATTATGAGTACACGAGATTATATAGTGATGTTGTATGATTTCTATGGTGAGTTATTTAGTGATAAGCAGAAAAAATATTTTGAGGAATATTACTTTCAAAATTTATCTTTAGGTGAAATTGGACTAAATTTTGGAGTTAGCCGTAATGCAATTCATAAAGTGATTCATGGCGTAGAAGAAAAGTTGAAGTTTTATGAGGAAAAGTTGGGTTTGTTCCGTAAAAATCAGATAATTTGTGATATAATACAAGAGGAGAAGGATGAAAAGTTAAAAAAGAAGTTGGAAGGATTGATTTTGGGAGATGAGATTTGTGAATAGGGAAGATTTGCCTGTAGAAGTTCGTGAACATGAATTGCCAAAAGATAGTAATAAACATTATAAAATGTTTTATGATTATCATGTGAGAACAAGTGGTGGCTTTGCTGATGCATGTTTTTTAGGAGCAGTTATGCTGATTTGTTTTATGTGGGGGATGTTAGTTGTTATTTTAAGATAGAGGGTGTTATTAGTGAATCAAGAAAGTATATTAAGTCGTTATGCAGATGAGATGACAGCCAATCAATATATTACTGATCCGGCGATTGCTAGGGATGAAGAAATTAAAAATTTGATTTTGGTATTGTTAACACCAGAAAAATCTGCTATTTTAGTGGGAAAACCGGGAATTGGGAAAACGGCTATTGTTGAAGGGCTTGCTTATAGAATTCAGCAAGGAATGGTTCCTAATGTTTTACTTGGTTATCGTATTTTAAGGGTTAATACAACAGCTTTGCTTGGTAATGATGGAGATGAAAATCGGGTTTTAAAATTGGTTCAAGAGTTGAAATTGCTAGATCGTGTCATTTTATTTATTGATGAAATTCATACTTTGATTGGGGATGGACGATTAGATTTAGCTAATATGTTTAAAGAAGGTTTAAGTAGAGGAACAATTAAAATTATAGGTGCTACTACAACTTATGAGTATGAGCATTTTATTCTAAGGGATAAAGCTTTTATGAGAAGGTTTGATAAAGTTGATGTAGCAGAACCGACAGAAGAGATGTGTGTGCAAATTTTACTTAAAACGTTACCTAAGATTGAATATCAAACTGGAGTAAAATTGGCATATACAGATTTTCAGAAAGAAAATATTTGTAAATTTATTGTTGGGATGACAAGTGAATTTAAGAGAGTTTATGAAATTTCTTCTAGGTATCCGGATATTGCTTTGGTGTTGCTTAGACAAGCGTTTTCTAATGCGGTTTATGAAAATCGGCAGACAGTTAGTTTTAAAAATATTTATGATGCAATTCGTTTTTCTAAAGCTGTTTATCCTGATGTCATAAAAAAGGAATTGGTGAAGTTTCAAGAAATATTTAAGGATGAATTAACTGCTGAAGGAGTTAGAGTGGATCCTGATAATTATTTAGCTAATTAAGAATATGAAATTTATTATGGATGGGTAATTGTTGTGAATTTAGTACTTGTTTTTATAATTATAAGTTAATTTTATTGTAAGTTTTTTAGAAGTAGTATATACTTAAGATGAGTAGAAGGAGTTGTGGTTATGGAATTATTTGAACATGGTTCTGATTTGAGACAGTCAAATGAAAGGACTGATATACCTCTAGCACAAGTTTATATGAACAAGATAAAAGAAAATGAGGCGTTACGAGAAGAAAAAAATAATTTGGAAAAAAAGCTTTATGTTTCGGAAAAGAGAAGAAATAAGTTAAAGATTAATGCCAATATTTTAAGGGGAATTGCAGTAGCGGAAGCTGTTGCTATTATCATGGCGGTTGGAGTTCCTAATGTTCAGAATTTTTTTAAGAGAAGAGAAGGAGCAAAGGCAATTGTTTCTCAGTTAGAGGAAAATCATGTTATTCCTAAAGATTTTAGTTATATAGTTGATGAATTGGTGCATAATGGTTCTGGTTTTTCTTATACAAATTATGATGGGGAGACAATTGAAAATTGGGATTTATCTATCTATACGTATGGAAAAGATTTAGTGAGTGATGCTATTAATGATGGTTTTACTAAAGAGCAGATGGCGGTTGCTTTTGATAAAGCTGGTTTTCCAGAGGATTGTGTAGAAGAACTTACAGGGTGTAATAAAGAGCAAATTGTATTAGAACAGTATAAATCTTATTATGAGTTCAAGCAGGAACAAGTAAAAAATGGAGGAATAAGTAAATGAATCAAGATGAGTTGAAGATCCTTGAGATAAATGGTAAAAATTATTTTTTAATTGATTCATTAGATGGTAATAATAATACATATTATTTCTTTTCTGAGAATATTAAAAATGGGGATATTTGTGTTTTGAAAAAGGAACAAGAAAATGGAGAAAGTTTTTTTGTTTCATTAGATGATGATAAGGAACTTGATTATGCTTTGGGATTGTTTTTTAATAAGTATGGGGAAGGTTCTAATTATTTAGAGGGATAAATAAATAAAAATACTAATTAAGTTGGTTAATACTTAATTAGTATTTTTTCTAGATAACTTACGATTAGATACATCATATAGGAGACTACCATTAAAATAATGATTCCTGATATTACAAGGTCTAAATTGAATACTTGTGATCCATACATGATTAAGTATCCTATTCCTTCTTTTGATACGAGTAATTCTCCCATGATAACACCGCTATTACCCCCACAGGGAGAAAATAGATAAGGGTTATAAGATTCCAAGAAAGGTAGTAATAAATATGGGAGCAAAAATGACTTGTCCTTATTGTAATAGTAAGGAAACTATAAGTATTATCTATCTATATAGATATAATGATAATAATACATTTAATAAAAAAAGTAATGAAAAAGTTAAATATTCAGAAAAGATAAGAAAACCTAAAAGAAGAAATTATGATGGAACTCTTATAACAGATCATAATTATAATAAGTATTGTAAAAACTGTAATAAATCATTTAATTCTGGTAGGAACTTATATGCAGTAGATATAAGTAAAATAACTTTAGTATTTATGTTAAATAAATTAAGATATAAATTTGAATTTATATTTGATGAAAGAGCAACTTTTATAATTAAAAGAAATTATGAATTAATAAATCAAGAAATATTATCTAATCAAGAAAAAATTAAAATATTAGATGGTATTACTAAATCTAAAATAAATTTTTGGAATAAAGAATATATTAATAAAGATTATGATAATTATAAATGGATATTAAAATTAGAATATTATAACGGGTTATCAGAATGTTTTAATGGACATGATATGATTCCAAATAACTGGGATGTATTTATAAGTGGATTTAAAAACTTAATAAATAAATATGACCAAGATAATATATTAAAAATTATTAAGTAAAAATACTCAAAAACTTGCATATAAAGTAATGATAAATGTAGGGTTTTGTGGTATAATATTTATATAAAATTAGAAAAGAAAGAAAGTGATTTTAATGAATAAAAATATCAATTTAACTGAAAAAGAAATACAAGAAAAAATAAGAAAAGTTGATGGTGCTATGGCACAAGAAGGTATGCCTTTAACAAAGGAAATTAAAAAGAAATTATATGATTGTATAACAGGTAAATCTACTTATGAAAAGGAAAGA
>JALEZJ010000121.1 GCA_022772985.1 Erysipelotrichaceae bacterium
AATAACACAAGAGGAGAAGTAAAAGAAATCTCTGCAACGGATTCTAACATTAAATTATTTGTAGTACCTACCAATGAAGAATTAATGATTGCTGAAGATACTTACGAATTGATAAGAAATTAGATAAATAACACAGAAAAAAAGTAAATAAATACATAAAAAACTATTGTCGAAAAATATTATTTATGCTAAAATGATAATGTCATAAACAAATGACATTATTTTTATGGCCTGTTGGTGAAGTGGTTCAACACGCGCGCCTCTCAAGCTCGTATTCACGGGTTCAAACCCCGTACAGGCTACCAATATTAAATAAATCTAGATAGAAATATCTAGTTTTTTTGATATCTTATGTTAAAATAAGATAAGAAGGTGAGAAAATGAAAGTAAATCAAATCATAGAACAAATAGAAAAATTAAAAAAAGTAGAGTTGCACCTTCATTTAGATGGATCCATCTCTACAGAATTAGCAAGCAAACTATCTGGATTATCAGTAGATGAAGTAAAGAAAAAAATGATCGCAAAAGACAAATGTGAAAATTTAAGCGAATACCTAACAAAGTTTGATTTTCCAATCGGTCTAATGCAAACGAAAGAAAATTTAACTCTAATTGCCAAAGATTTAGTAGATAAATTAGCTTCTCAAGAAGTAATTTATGCAGAAATAAGATTTGCACCGATGTTTCATACAAAAGGATGTTTAACTTATGAAGAAATAATAGAAGCAGTGCTAGAAGGATTAAAATCTAATTCCAAAATTAAGACCAATTTAATTCTTTGCATGATGAGAGGAATGAACAAGGAAGCTAATTTAAAAACAATCGAAGTTGCTAAAAAATATTTAAATAAAGGAGTCTGTGCAATTGACTTAGCAGGAGCAGAAGATAAGTATCCGATAGATAATTATCTTGAACTATTTAAAATAGCCCATCAAAAAGGAATTCCTTTTACCATTCATGCTGGAGAAAATGGAAGTGCCGAAGAAGTAAAAAAAGCAATCCAAGTAGGGGCTACTAGAATTGGACATGGAATTCATTCGATTGAAGATGAAAAAGTATTAAATTTAATCAAAACAAAAAATATTTTATTGGAAATTTGCCCAACAAGTAATGTTCAAACCAATGCTGTAAAGGATTATAACAACCATCCAATTTATAAATTATATCAATTAGGTATTCCCTTAAACATTAATACAGATAATTCAACAGTATCCAATATTTCATTAAACGAAGAATACTTAAAAGTATCATCCTATTTTAATTTTACTTTATCCGATTATCAGAAAATGAATTTATATGCTATTAACAGTGCATTTTTATCAAAAGAAGAAAAAGAAGAGATAATGAAAAAACTATCTAACTAAAAAAGTATTTGATCTTTAAATCATAAAATAGTATTATAATATTTGAAAAAAAAGAAGAATTCTATTATGCAATCAAAAGCTTATAACGATATTTATAACCTAGGAACAATGATAAAAAAGTAAGGAGTAAAATGAAATGCAAAAACTAAAAAAATTTTTTCTAACCCAATTAATAAAATATATAAGATGGGATTACCTAAGAAAAAGTATTAATGTAAAAGCCAAATACTTAAATACGGAAGAAAAAATGATTGGAATTATAGATAATGCCAGTCTAAAAAGAAATAAAAAAAAGAATATTATATATAAATTAGAAACTAATTTCATTAGACTAAATCCCGCTTTAATAAAAGCCTGCCAACTAGACAAAGAAATTGAATATAGAATAGAAAATATAAATTTTGAAAATGCAATAGAGATCAATGGGCTATCTTCTAATGCCAGTTTTCATTTTAAAAATTGCACCTTTGATAAACAAATTTCTATTTCTTATGCCAATACAATTATTTTAGAAAATAATAATTACTATGATAATAATAATGTTTATTTTCGAGGAGACAGTTTCTTGAACATCAGTGGATATGTTGATAAATTACAATTAAAAGAGGAAAATTTTGTAAATTCTGCTGATATAAAACAATATCATATCAGTAAACCTAAATTTGGCATTCATGCTAAAAAAATTAAAACTTTAGAAATAATAAATTCTACTATTACTGCAAGTGAATTAGGAGAAATTAATCTAGAACAAGTAGAACATTTAACTATAAAAAATTCTAGTATAAATGCTCCAGAAATATATATGAAAGCAGATGAAATAGAACAGATAAATAGTAGTATTACTGCAGAAAAAGGAATCATAATTGATAATCAAGATAATAATACAATCCATAATTTAACATCTCCCATTATCATTTATAATGGAATAGATTTTTCATCTGAAAATAAATCTCAAAATATCTATATAGATGAGGAAAAAATAGAATTACAAAAAGCAAGACAACAAGTAATTAAAACACTAAGAAAATATTCAAATGAATATAAATTCTACTTAAAAACAAAAATCTTGCCACAAATAACAGTATCAAAAATGAGCAAAACTCTAAAAAAGAAAAAAAGTAATAATTCTAATAAAGAGGGATTTTAAGAGATGACAATAGAAGAAAAAGCAGCAGAATTAAAATATATTAAAAATAATTTAGAAATAAGCATAAGATTATCTAAAGCACTTCAAAACATATATCGAGATGAATATTTAAAAAATGCTCTTCTTCTAAAAGGTGGAACAGCTATTCAATTCTATCTAGAAGAAGTAAAACGTCTCTTTTTTGATTTAGATATGGATTTTATCTTATCTTTAGAAAAAAAAGCAAAATTTCAAACACATTTAATAGAAAATATGAGAAAACAAGGATATGAACAAATTAGTCCTAAAAGTCGTTTTTCGTATAGTCTAGATTCTTATTTTTTTCCATATTATTTAGAAAATGGGAATTTAAATTATTTAAAATTAGATGTTAACTATTCTTTAAATCCACATTTATATTCTTTAACAAAAAGAAAAATAAAAAATGACTATTTTGAATTAGAACAAATAATTTCTTTAGTAAATCTTGAAGAATTAATTGGAATGAAATTAGCCTCTTTGCAAGAAAGTGGGCAAATAAAGGATGTATTTGATATTTATCAAATTCTAAACAGTGATCTAAACTTAAATATAAAAAAAGTTCAAAGTGCCTATATATTTTATATGGTATTAGCGAATTGTCAAAAATTAATTGAAAAAACAGACAAAATAACCTCCCTAACTAACCACGATATGAAAGCAAAATTATACCCTTTAATTCAAAAAAAAACAAATCCAAATTTAGAACTGATGAAAAAAGAAGTATTATCTTATGTAAAAGAATGTAGCATTTTAACTTTAGCTCAAAAAGATTTTATTAATACCTTTCAAGAAGGTCACTATCACCCAGAATATTTATTTTCTGATGAAAGTGAACTTGAAAATGCGAAAAAGAATCCAATTGCTAATTGGAAAATGAAAGTAAAAGCTATAAAAAAATAATTTTACTTTAGATGTTAGAAAAACTTCAACCTCTTTTTTATCTTCTATTATAACTTTTTTAAATAAGTAAAATAAATATAAGTATTCTTCTAAAAAAAATAAAAAATCTAGAATTTATATTTAAAAATAAACATTTCTAGTGTATAATTACTAATGTGGTGATAAAAATGTATGGATATAAAAATCAATTAGAATTATATCAAGGATTAACTCCAGCTTTAAATGTAAAACTAACTTTATTAAAGAAAAATAATCATAAAGAGGTTACCAAAGAAGATATTTGGAACTATTTAAAAGAAACAAAATGGAAAAGTAGCGTAGATTTAACCTTAGCAGATATGGTACAAGATATTATTCATACGGATAGTAGCGAACTAATCGCTTATCATAAAAAGAATAAAGAGAGTTTATTTAAGGAAGTGACTAACTATCAAAAGTCAAGTCATTTTTCTAAATTTTTTAAAAATGGATTTTAGGACATGCAAAAAGAGTTTATCTCAATTATCTTTTAGTTAACTAGATAAACTTATTAAAA
>JALEZJ010000128.1 GCA_022772985.1 Erysipelotrichaceae bacterium
AAGTTACGTTAAAATCAGGATTAGTAGATAAAA
Organism: Erysipelotrichaceae bacterium; assembly: GCA_022772985.1. GTDB lineage: Bacteria > Bacillota_I > Bacilli_A > RF39 > UBA660 > RUG11198. The sequence continues at coordinate 34 of JALEZJ010000128.1, forward strand.
AATAACAATAAAAAAGCTCTCAAAGTATTACAACCTCAAGAACTTTTATTTCCTAAAATGGTGTCCCGCTGGGGATTTGAACCCCAGACCCTTTGATTAAAAGTCAAATGCTCTACCAACTGAGCTAGCGGAACATAAAATATAAAATGGTTGCCCCGGCTAGATTCGAACTAACGAGTGCCACAGTCAAAGTGTGGTGCCTTACCGCTTGGCTACGGGGCAATTAGCAAAAACTTAAGTGGTGGAAGGGGATGGATTCGAACCATCGAACCCGAAGGAACAGATTTACAGTCTGCCGCGTTTAGCCACTTCGCTACCCTTCCAAAAAAAAGATGGTGCCGAAAACAGGACTTGAACCCGTAACCTACTGATTACAAGTCAGTTGCTCTACCAATTGAGCTATTTCGGCAAAAAATAAAATGGTGGGCGATATAGGACTCGAACCTATGACCCTCTGCTTGTAAGGCAGATGCTCTAACCAACTGAGCTAATCGCCCGTATCCCGGTTGACAGTTAATAATATACCATTTGGGATCACTGTTTGTCAAGAGTTTTTGAATATTTTTTAGAAATTATCAGTAATTTCTTTAATTTTATCATTAATCCAAGTTTCCAGATGATCATGTAGTGGAGCAAAACCATTTTTAGTTTCAGCCATTCTCTTTAATTTAACTCCGTCTTTCTTATAATCAATATCCTTAATACTAAGTTTAATTTGTTTACAATTTTCATCTACATTTAGTACTTCAGCATAAATTTGATCACCAACATTCATAAAATCATGAATATTCTTCACATAGCCATAAGAGATTTCTGAAATATGAATTAAACCATTATAATCATCTTCCATCGAAGCAAAAGCTCCATATTTTTGAATTCCTGTTATTTTTACTCTTATAATATCTTTTTCTTTTATATTACTCATAACATCACCACTTCGACGATTATTATACCATCTTTTTTTCTTAAATTAAATATTTTATTGTAATTTGTTCAAAAAACCATTATAATAAAAACGGTGATTAAAATGAAAGAAAAAAAGACGACAGATGGAAATAAAATAGATAATAAACAAAATCAAAGCTCAATAAAACAAAAAGAAGAAAAAGAGATAATAGAAGAAATAAAAGCTGTGATTAATAAAGTAAGACCATATTTACAAAATGATGGTGGAGATGTCGAGTTTAAACGTTTTGAAAATGGTGTTGTCTATGTGTCATTAGTAGGAGCTTGCTCTAATTGCCCAATGGCCATTATGACTCTACAAGATGGGATTGAAAATGCCCTAATTAGTGAAATACCAGAAGTAATTAAAGTAGTAGGAGAGTAATTTAAGATTGCTCTTTTTTTGTTAAAAATAAAAAAGAACATAGTTATAAGAAAAATAAGAATCAATTCTTCTAATAGAATTTGAAACTAACATAAAAACAAATTCTACTGCCAAATATAAAAAAATGAAATGAATCTTTTTTCAACTAATAAATTTAGAAAAAGTATATCATAAACAAATAAAATAATAAAAAATTTTATAAAATTTAGTGTCCATCTTTTTTTAGCCAACCAACATCTTCAATATTATAATATTTATGAAAATAACGAAATACATCTCCTAAATATTTTTCATATTCAGCAATTCTTGAGGTAATTTTTAAAATAGAGGATTCATTGATCTTACTTTCAAGAATATCATCATAAAGTTCAAAATAAAAACTAGGCCATAGCACTCTTGCCATTAATAATTGAATTCCATAGAAAGAAAAGTAATTATGTTTAAAATATTCATCTAATTCATCAAAAATGGAATAATTATCTCGAAAAAAAGAAATCTTAATATATTCTGCTAAGTCACGTGCTTTATGATCGATAATTATATTTTGAGGATCATATAATGCATAAACAGTATCATCAAGTGTGATGATATCATGAGAAACTACACCAATATCAGACTTCTCCGGTTTCAAATTAGAGATAGTCCGATTTAAATAACTAATCGCATTTTCACTCATTCCAATAAAATAATTAAAACTAGCAGAAAGCAAAGGATATTTTTGATAATTTTGTTCGTGATGATATTCTAAATAATCAATTTTATTAGTCCAAAGATTCATCCAATTAGAACGCATTAACTCTCTAGGATAAGGAATTAGAATACTAGAAAGATAGCAAATTTCAGGAAGTGTAATAGGTTTATTGATATTAATAGAAATTTTCATCAATAGATAAGGAATTTGATTAACATAAGTTAAAATAGTATTAGTTCGATTATTTACAATTTCATGCACTAAAATATTTTTCTGAAGCAGTACTTGATTAAACTCATAAATAGATCGAATCTCTTTAGGATTTTTTGTATAAAGCATAAAATAATATAATTCATTATTCACATAAAAGTAATAATAATGAAATATTTGATTGATTTTATTTGGGTTTAAGTTATAATAATAATTAATAGTATTCTTCATATCTATCCCTCACTTAAATTTATGATATTAAGGAAAAAAATATTTGAAATAAAGCATTTTACTAATAATTTAAAATCTTTTTCCTTAAATCAAAATACTTAAAATCGATAGAAATGAATAACAAAAATAAACCAAATAAAAATAATTAAAAAAAAAGAAGGTAAAGTATGCAAGTAGAAATCACAAGATTAAATGATAATGGCGAAGGAATAGCTAAAATGAATGAAAAAATTATCTTTATACCTAAAACAATTCCAGGTGATATTGTGGAATTAACAAATATAGAAAACCACAAAAATTTTAGCCGAGCTTCTTTAAAAAAAATAATAAAAAAAAGTAAGAATCGCATTCCAATAGACTGTCCTTATTATCAAACGTGTGGTGGCTGCCATTTAATGGGGTTATCATATGAAAAACAACTAGAATATAAAAAGGAAAAAGTAAAAAATATCTTAAAAAAATATGCCAAATTGGAAGTTGAACCTACCATAAAAGAAAGTGAACCTTACAACTACCGAAATAAAATAACTCTGCAAGTCCAAAATGGAATAATCGGTTTATATGAATCAAATAGTAATACACTAGTCAAAATTACTAAATGTCTATTGATATCAGATCAAATGAACCAAGTAATAAATCAACTTCAATCTACAATAAATTTACAAAAAATAGAAAAAATAATGATACGAGAAGTAAGTCATCAAATTATGGTTCAGCTAATTGGTCAAACAGAAGAAAAATTAAAAGTAAAAGAACTTTCTAAAACAGTAGCTTCTCTTTACTTAAATGATAAAAAACTCTATGGATTAACAAGCCTAAAAGAACAACTAGGCCCTTATAAATTTTTAGTTTCTAAATCTTCTTTCTTTCAAGTAAACCATAATCAAACCATTAATTTATATAATCAAGTAAAAAAATATTTAGGAAATAATCATAATCATGTATTAGATCTCTATTGCGGAACAGGAACTATTGGAATCTATGTATCCTCTTGCTGTAAGAAAATAACTGGAATTGAATTAAATCATTCTTCTGTAATAGATGCCAGAAACAACATTAAAATCAATCATTTACAAAATATTGAAATCCTAGAAGGAGATGTAGGAAAACTGTTACAAGCAAAAAATACTTATGATGCCATTATTGTTGATCCACCAAGAAGTGGCCTAGATAAAAAGACAAGACAAACATTACTAACAATAAAATCTCCCAAAATTATTTATATCTCTTGCAATCCAATGACTTTAGCCAGAGACTTAAATCAATTAAAACAACTCTATAACTTAGAAGCTATAAGCTTATTTGATATGTTTCCAAATACTTATCATGTTGAAACAGTTTGTGTCTTGGAAAGGAAGTAGAGGATGTATCAATCTATTGAATTAAAATAGTTAAGTTTAATTAGTAAAGCAATTAATATAATGAAAAATATTGATGATCCTGAACATAATGATGTACAAGCTATGTAGAGAAAATAGTCCATGAAATTACTCATAATAAGAAAAATTTATAGAAAAGCAATTTCTATATAATTAATAGTATTTATTGTAGTTATATAGAAATTATGATATGATATCAATTAAGAAGGTGGTTATATGATAAATTTTATATCAGAAGTAGATTGTGGTCCAGCAGATATATTAAGAGTCATAAAGTTTGTTTATCAATTATTAGATATTTTACTATTTTTGGTACCAATTGGACTAATTGTCATGATTTCTATTGATTTAGCCAAAAATGTAATAGCAGGAAAAGAAGATGAAATGTCCAAAAATGTCCATTTAGCAATAAAAAGAATTATAATGTGTATGTTTATTTTTTTAGTTAGCCCAATTGTTACTTTTGTAATGAATTTACTAGGAGATCAAGGAGTGGATTTTGCCTTTTGTGTAAATGTAGCCAAATATGATGATTTATCTCAATATGAAGTAGATTATAGCGATGATTATATTGTAGCTACCCCTGATTTTAGTAAAGATAATGGAATGAATATTAGCGGTGGATCAGGTGGAACGACAACAAATGCCACTACTGGAATTTTACAACTTGCTCAAAAATTAGTGGGAACTCCATATGTATGGGGTGGAAATTCTCCAGATGATGGTGGTATGGATTGCTCAGGATTAGTAATTTATGTATTAAATCAAAATGGATATCAAGTAAATGATATGAGTGCAGACGATTTATCAAAAGCAGGTACGGAAGTAAGTTATGATGAGTTACAAGTAGGAGATTTAATTTGTGAACAAAAAGGATCAGATGGAAAATATCATCATGTTGTAATGTATATTGGAGATAATAAAGTCTTAGCAGCAGAATGTGGACATAATCCACCAAGTATTCACAATAGAAGAAATCCAGGTACGAATTGTAATGTTCGCATTAGAGAAATAGCGTCCCAAGATAAAAATGGAGTAAAATGTGTCAGATTTAGTAAGGCTTAATAGAAATAATAAACTTTGTTTTAAAGATCAATATTATAAAACACTAGAATAATAAAACAGTACTCATTTTCAAGATAACTAGATTTAAAAAATAAACATAAGTATTATAACCACAAAAGAAAAAGGAGCAGTATCATGAGGCACCAACTTTATTTATCAAAAACAAAATATTGTAAATCCGTTCAATGTCCAAAAATTCTATGGTTGGACCAATATAAACCAGAATATGCTATCGAAACAGCTAAAGACTCTGTCTTAGAAACCGGAACCGAAGTAGGAGAGCTAGCAAGAAATCTTTTTGGTCTCTATCAAAATGTAGAATTTAATAAAGATTTAAACATTATGATTGAAAAAACGAAACAATTATTAAACCAAAAACCAAATATCATCACGGAAGCATCCTTCAAATACCAAAATAATTTCTGTAGTATAGACATCCTAAAAAATGATTTAGATGGACTAACCATCTATGAAGTAAAAAGTTCTACCCAAATTCACGATATCTATCTAGATGATATTTCCTATCAAGTCTATATTTTAAAGAACTTAGGTTATTCAATTAAAAGTGCTAACATAATTTATCTAAATAGTCAGTATGAAAGAAAAGGTTCTTTAGAATTAGATAAACTATTCACAATCAAAGAAGTAACTGATATTACCCTTTCCAAACAATTAGAAATTAGTTCTAGATTAAAAGAATTATCCAATCTCTTAAACGAAAAAGAACCAATCAAAGAAATCGGTATCCATTGTGCTATTCCATATTCATGCCCATATTGGAATTACTGCACTAGCTCTTTACCAAAGCCAAATATATTTCAAATCAGAAATATGCAAAATAAAACCAAATTCAAACTATATCATCAAGGAATTTATCAATATAAAGATCTCTTAACAGCCAATATCAATGAAAAATATAAACAACAAATTGAATTTGAATTAGAAAATAAAGATCCCTTCATAGATAAACAAGCAATAAAAGAATTTCTAGATACTTTAACTTATCCCTTATATTTTCTAGATTTTGAAACTTATCAGCAAGCAATTCCAGAATATGATGGAGTAAGACCTTATATGCAAATCCCTTTTCAATATTCTCTTCACTATATAGAAAAGAAGAAAGGATCTCTATTACATAAAGAATTTTTAGCAGAATCTGGTATTGATCCAAGAAGAACTTTAGCATCTCAATTGGTAAAAGACATTCCAAAAAATGCTTGTATTCTAGCTTATAATATGAGCTTTGAAAAAACTGTCATCAAAAATCTTGCCAAACTTTATCCCAATTTAAAGGAACATCTTTTAAATATTCATGATCATATCAAAGATTTAATGATTCCTTTTCTGAACAGAAAATATTATTGCAAAGAAATGCAAGGATCCTATTCTATAAAATATGTTCTACCAGCTTTGTTTCCAAACGATCCTGCCCTAGATTATCATAATTTAGAAAAAATTCATAACGGTAGCGAAGCTATGACGGAATTTGCCAACTTATCTCAAAAATCAATACAAGAACAACAAGAAATTCGCACCTGTCTTCTAGAATATTGTAAACTAGATACTTATGCAATGGTAAAAATTTGGGAAAAATTAGAAGCAATTATATCAGAAACAAAAAATACTTAAAAAGAATAAAACTACTTTTAAAGAATGAAATTCGATAAAAAAATCTTGTAAGAATAAAAAAGAAAGGAAAGAAATTAATGAAAAAGAAAAAAATGAAACCTAGCGAATTAATTCGCTTAGCCTATCAAGAAACCAAAAGAAGTTCTCTTTTAGTTTATCTAATTCTTAGAATGTTGGTAATTATATGCATGATTTTGCAATTAATTCATGGAAATATCTCTAATGCGCTACTATGTCTCTTATCATTAGTATTGTTATT
>JALEZJ010000130.1 GCA_022772985.1 Erysipelotrichaceae bacterium
TCCTCTAACCAAGTATTATGTTATATAGGAGCAATCATGGAAGCAACTTCGATGTTATCCCTTTATATTACAATAAATTTAAAAAATACCATTGAAAAAGATGATAAGAAAAAAGTATTTATTGAACAATATAATCATTATCAAGAAAGTCTAATAGAATATAATCAACAAAAGGCTAAAAATAAACAAAATATGAAAACTCAATATACCGAAGTATCAAGCAAAACATCTTCTTTGATAGACGACAAGCCAAAGCAAAAAAGATTAATTAAAGAAGAAAGTCAAGTAGCTTAATTAGAAAAAATTTTTAACTATCGGCAAATGAATTTTTGCTAATAGTTTTTTTTCTAAAAATTTAACTTCTTAAGAAACAATTTTTTTAAGAAAAAAAGCTTTCTAAATCAGCATTTTAAAAATAAAAATTTGTACTTTTTTAAAAAAAACCTCATACACTACATTAGAGGGGTGATAATCTTGTCAGCGTTTAAAGAAATTGTAACAAAAGCGGTGATCGGAAAAGGGAAAAAATATTATAAAAACTCTTATACAATTGAAACAGAATATGTTCCAACTACAGTATTAGGTTGTTGGGTAATTAATCATACATTTAAAGGAACTGACGTTGGTGGAAAGATAGTCATTGATGGAAGTTTTGATGTTAATATTTGGTATTCTTATGATAATGATACAAAAACAACTGTTATTACTAAAAAAATTACTTATAGCGAGTCAGTTACAGTAAGGCAAAGAGAAACAACGGATTCCGCTACCAAAGATATTGTTATAAGAAGTTTAAAGCAACCAAGTTGCATTAATGCAAAAGAAAATGGGAAAACAATCACAATTGAAATAGAAAAAGAATTAGGAATCGAAGTAGTAGGAGATACTAAAATAAAAGTAGCTATTGAAGAAGAAGAAGAACCATGGGATTTAATTGAAGACACAGAATACACAGAAGAAGTAGAAAAAGAAATCGATTCCAATGTAAAGGAAGATTATTTAAAAAAAGATTATTTAAAAAATAATAAGGAAGATTCTTCAAAAAAAGAATAACTTCTTTTTTTTACATATTATAAACAATTTTGGAAATATTATAAGTGGTGATAATATGAGAAAAAAATTTTTAACATTAACATTCCTATTAATAATAATTCTAACAGGATGCGAATTAAGTAACAATCCAACTTCTAAAGTAGAAGAACAATTATCCAAATATCAAATGTTAGATAAAGATATTACAATTTCTTATACCGATTTATCAAATGATGTTGATATGGATAATGAAACCAAACAGCGTTATGAAAAATTAATCAAAAAACAATACCAAAATCTCTCATACGAAATAAAAGAAGAAACAATCGACGGAGATACAGCAGTAGTAGTTGTACAAATAGAAGTAGTAGATTATCAAAAAATAATAGAAAAATACGATCAAACAACCTATTCAAAAGAAGAATATCATGATAAAGTATTAACAGATTTAGAAAAAGCAACAGAAAAAGTGACATATACCATTAATTTTACCACAAACAAAGATGAAAAAGGAAATTGGCAAGTAGTACCTTTAACAACAATAGAAAGGCAAAAATTATTAGGAATGAATAAACAAAACGAAGAAGCATATACTTAACTAGAAAAGAGGAAATATATGATGAATAAAAAAAATTTATGGTTTTTAACTCTATTTAGTTTAGTATTAGTCTTAAGTATTTATTATGTAACGATGCCATCCGATCTATTAGCAGCATCTACATCGAATACAAATACAAATAGTTTAACCGACCAAGATATCTCAGTAAATGTAACAGAAAGTGATGTCATTGCCGCCTTAAAAGTAGAAGATGACTCTAAAACAAATGATACTTTAAGTGAATTACAAGAAAAATTAACAAATGCTGAAACAAGTACCGAAGAAAAAAACACATTGTATGAACAAATCAAAACGATCAACACCAACAGTGGGTTAGAAGAATCCATTGAGAAAAAAATAAATAGTACCTATCAATGTGAAGCATTTACTAAAATAGAAGATACTTCCGTAAAAGTTGTAGTAGATAAATGTGAAAATTCAAAAAGTTTAGCTAATAATATTATGAGATTAGTTCAAGAACAATTTGAAGAAAAGATGTATATTTCTGTGCAATTCGAATCTTAATTACGAAAATTCCTCACACAATCAAAAAAACTTCATACAATACTATTGAATTTGAATCCACCCTTTGGGAAGTGAGGAATATATGAATAAAAAGATTTTAACAAAAAGGGAAGAAGAAGTGTTTTCACTACTAGTTAAAAATAAAACAACAAAAGAAATAGCGCAATCTCTAGACATCAGTGAAAAAACAGTTAGAAATCATATCTCTAATGCGATGCAAAAATTAGGTGTAAAAGGTCGCGCCCAAGCTGTTGTTGAATTAATTAGACTAGGAAATATTACTTTATAAAGTCACATTAGTGGCTTTTTCTTTAGAAATTAATTCATATCCCATTCAAATAAACATATAGTGTAATAGGTGATAATGATGTTAAAAAAAATGTCAATTCGAAAAATTACCGTAGCTACTTTAGCTTTATTTGCTCTAGTCTTACTATATTTAATGCCTTCTACTGAAGACTTTAATACAAAATTATCAAATGATGATATTGAATACATTTATACGAATACTCAAGAAGTAATTTATTTACTAGACTCTAACGATTATGTTGCCAGAACTACTATAAAGGGATGCGATTGTGATACATTAGAAACAGCCAAAGATGTAGCAGAAGGTCTTATCATAGATGGAGCAAAAAGTAATATTATTCCAAATGGGTTTCGTTCATTAATACCAAGTGGAACTGAAGTATTAAATGTATCTTTAGAAAATAAAATACTTACCATTAATTTTTCCAAAGAATTACTAGATATTAATCAAGAATATGAAGATAAAATGATTGAGTCAATCATTTATAGTCTAACAAGTATTGATGGAATCGACAAAGTAATCTTACAAGTAGAAGGAGAAATACTATCTAAATTGCCAAATAGTGGAAGAACTTTACCAACATCATTAGATAAAAGCTATGGAATTAACAAAAATTATGATTTAGTCACCACTCAAAACATTGATTCTTATACCGTATATTATGTTAGTGAATTTAACGACAACAAATATTATGTCCCAGTTACCAAATATGTGAATAATCAAAAACAAGACAAAATTAAAGTAATTATTGACGAATTATCTACCTCTCCTATCTATGAAACGAATTTGATGAGTTATCTAAATAATAATGTTTCATTAATTGATTATACGATGGAAGAAAATGCTCTAAAACTAAATTTCAATGATGCTATCTTAACAGATAGTACCAGTAACAAAATATTAGAAGAAGTGATTTACACCATCAGTTTATCTATTGAGGACAATTATAATGTGAAAGAAGTATCATTTTTAGTAAATAATGAAGAAATTTATAAAAATTCATTAAAAACTCTTGAATAAAGTAAAAAGTTGTTGTATAATTTACCTATCCGTTTGAGAGATGTCTCCATAGCTCAGCTGGATAGAGCATACGCCTTCTAAGCGTACGGTCTGGTGTTCGAATCACCATGGGGACACCATTATGAGATTAACCTCCTACATACAGGAGGTTTTTAAATACCAAAAAATAATAAAAAAATTCACTTTTAATTCTATCATCATTGAAAATTGAACAAAGAAAGAAGGAAAAAAATGAATCTTCTAGTTGCAATTAATAAAAATTATATAGAACAATTAAAAATTCTTTTAAAATCAATTCAGACATCAAATCCAAAAGAAGTATTTTCTATCTACATCTTACACAAAAATTTAGAAAAAAACGACATAACAAACATAACAACAGTACTAAATCAAAAGCAAATGCATCTTCATCCAATTCAAATTCCAACTAGTGAAGTAGATTCTTTTCCTGTTTATGAAAAAAGATATCCGATTGAAATTTATTTTCGTATTTTTGCACCAAAATACTTACCTAAAAACTTAAATAGAATTTTATATCTAGATACTGACACAATTGTAA
>JALEZJ010000205.1 GCA_022772985.1 Erysipelotrichaceae bacterium
AGTAATGAAAAATAAAATCGGGGTCTGCTGGGATCAAGTTGAACTAGAAAGATATTATTTGAGAAGTCACGATTTAAATATCAAAACTTATTTCTTAGTCTATTATGATAATGACAAATGTCCAACACATACCTTCTTAACATATGAAAAAGATAATAAGTATTACTGGATGGAACATGCTTGGGATAAATTCAAAGGAATTCATGAATATTCTTCTAAAAAAGAGTTATTAACAGATATAAAAAATAAATTTATTTTGAACGAATTAAAAAAACACTGTACCCTAGAAAATTTAATATTATATGAATACCAAAAACCCAAGTATCATATCTCCACCCAAGAATTTTATAAACACTGTGAAAGTGGACAACAAATAGAGATTGAAAAAGAATAACCAGAAAAAAGTAAGGAGTGAACCAAATGATTATAACAAAAGATATATTAAATAAAAAAGTTCCTGAGGAGATGTTTCCAACTAGATTAGATAGTGCAATGAACCTATATTGCACGATTGAAACCAAAGATTACCAAGGATTAATATTGTATAATGTAAATCCAACTACCTGGAATTGTCTATATCCTTTCTTTGAATTAAATCATAAATTTACCATAGATAATTACAATTTTTCTAGCCACGATTTAACATTCAAAGAATTAATTTCAGAATATAAAAATACTTATCAAGAAATTCATGAAAGAAAAAATAACTATACCAAAGAAAAAAGAACAGAAATTTTATTAGAAGAATACTTAAAAACATTTGATTTAAAAAGTGCAAAAATAAAAGATGAATTAGAACCTTATTATGAATTAAAATTTTCTAAATCTAAAAATGTATGGACTCTTTATTATTTTGAAAACTATGTAGTAAGTGAAATAGATAACTTAGATATACTACTAAATCAGCAAAAATATTCTCAATACTTTATGACATTAGACAAAAATATTTCCCAAATAAATGGAATTGAAGTAGTAAGTAATGTACCTTATCTGTTAGAAAGCAAATCTAATTTAGAAAAATTACAGAAAAACAAAATTGTAGAAATGAGTGAAAACTACATTATCATTCATGGTAGTTTTGGTTCAAAAGATGGAAATTGGTTTCCATGGTTAAAAAAAGAATTAGAAAATCAACATAAAAAAGTAGTAGTCCCTCAAATGCCAATCGGTGTTGGAATTCAAAATTTTGACAGTTGGTCTAAGGTATTAGATAACCTAATAATAGGAGAAAATACAACGATTATTGCTCATAGTATTGCACCTATTTTTATCTGTAAATATTTAATGATGAAGAAAAGAAAAGTAAAGAAGCTAATCTTCGTTTGCGGTTTTAACCAATATTTAGGAATTGATCCAGATTTTGATGCCGTAAATGAATCAATGTTTCTAGATAATTATGAAGAGATAAAAAAATACTGTAATAATATCGCTTGTTATTATTCCAATAATGATCCTTATGTAGAATTTCAAAAAGAAAAAGAATTTGCTGATACTATCTCTAACAGGCAATATATCATCGAAAATGCAGGTCACATTAATGAGGAAAGTGGCTATACAGAATTTAGAGAAATCCTAAAAGAAATAGAATGATAAATTTAAGGAAGTGACTAACTATCAAAAGTCAAGTCATTTTTCTAAATTTTTTAAAAATGGATTTTAGGACATGCAAAAAGAGTTTATCTCAATTATCTTTTAGTTAACTAGATAAACTTATTAAAATGATGCTAACATATAGAACACC
>JALEZJ010000159.1 GCA_022772985.1 Erysipelotrichaceae bacterium
AATGATACTATCTTTACTATTTTCTAATGAGAAGAATAATACCTTTTTATCATTTAGTAAATCATCTTTTATGTTTTCTAATATTGTAGATGTTTTACCATTACCAGGTCTTGAGGCTATCACTATATATTGACTCTTGTAATCATTTATAATTCTATACAATTTCTATTTCACCTCTTTACTAATGTATTAATATCTGTATCAATTCTTCTGATATTGTATTTAGGATAAACTTCATTAACTAATTCTATTAAATTATCAATGTCATTATCATTAACTCGCATTTGATAATAATAATTATCTTCTCCAATTTTTAATTCTCCGTAATAGTCATTAGAATAGCAATCTCTATAATGGTGTAAATTATTATATTCATCTATTGTATAAATGTATTTGTATTGGCCATTATAATTGATGCTTTTTAAATCATTGATATTCTGAATATTTTCATCTTTAATTATCTGTTTAAATGCTTCATAAACGAAACGTGATTTATTATATTCTTTACCATTAAATACTATATTACTTTGAATACGTAATGAAATCTTTTTAATTCTTTCAATTAAATTGTTATTGCTGCTGCTAGAATATATTTTAGCAATATTGATAAATAATAAGTTAATTAATTTATCATTACTTTTATAAAACTCTGTAAATTCTTCCGGTTTATCTAATATTCTATTGATTGTATCAGAATGTTTTTCTAATAATTGTTCCGTTAACATTTTTCCTTTATAACTAATAACTGTATATTTGTTGCCTAATTGATAATATAATTCTGTAAAACTTTTTATATAATCATCTAAACTAATAGCAGTTTCTTTTGATTCACCAAATGATAGCGGATTATATATGTAATCAATTAATTCTTGATATGTAATTGGTATATATTTCACATCTTCACCTAGAGGAGTAGCACCATCTTGATATGTGGTAGATTTATATTTATCATACATAGTACAGGATGGTGGAGTAGCACCATCTAATGTTAAATAAAGAAAGACCTTTTCTTCATAGTTATTAAACTTCTCATTATCTTCTACATATTTATAATATTTTAAGCATTGTTTATTATGCTCTGTTGTAAATAATTTTGCTTCTAATAGTATAAAATATTTCTTTTTATCTACTTCAAATGTAATTACCATATCAGGTTTATCATTTTGAAATAGCTCACTATCCCTAACACTGATTTTAAGATTATCAATAGTGTAATTACTTAATGTATTAACATTCTTAAAATAATTTAAGTCTGATTTCGTTTGTATCATTTCAATAAATAACTTCATAGGATTGATACTAAATCCATAAAGATTTGTATTTTGGTCCTCTAATACTGATTTAAGAAAATTGGTATTAGCATCTTCATACCTAAATAAACCTAATTGTTCTGTAAATCCGGTATCATTATAATAATTAGCAAATTCTATCCATTCTTTACTATTTTTAAAATCTAATATCTCTTTTATCATCTTTACCACCTCAAGTATAATTATATCATACTTCAAGTATGGGTGCAAATACTTTGAAGTGTAATCAGATATTCTTTCAAGTTGATAAAATTAATTTAGGTGATTTGATGAGGATACATGATACCGAAAACTACAATAAGGTTAAAGATTGCATTTCAATGAAGAACCTTGCCAAACTGATTGAGGAAAAGAATTTATCTATAACAAATGTTGCTCAATTTGCTGATATAACACTAAGTAATAGTACAATTAGTGCTTATATAAGCGGGGATAAACTTCCAAGTATTCCTACACTTATAAGTCTTGCAGATTATTTAGATTGTAATATTGACTATTTATTGGGTAGAGAAGATAACCCAATTAGAATTAGCAATATCGAGTCAATTACTAATAATAATTCTTTATCTTCCTTGTTCAATAATATACATTCATTGAGCAAGGATAAACAGAAATTAGTAGAGGCATACGTTAAAGGACTAATGGATAATGATTAGTTCTTTTTGTATATAGTATTTATACTTAATTAATCTTTAAGACTTAATTGTTATTATTCTTTTTTGTTAATGAAATGTTTTGTTAATAGTATTAAACCAAAGATTTGAATGTCAATACAAGACCTAAAATGAAACTTATTGTAATATAGAGAATTAATAAAGCCACAATTGATTATACAACTGTGGCTTTATCTAATCTTTAATGTGTATTCCTTTTTATTCTAATGTATAATCTCTGTATATATTATATTCATTGTAATATTTATTCTTGTTATTATAATATTATTAGTTATTATTATTGTTATTGTGTGTGTTATTAGTAATATTCTTCTGTTTATTATGAGTTTTTCGGTGTGAACGAGCTGCAAATGAGCAGCATTGACAGGTGATATTTCATTACGTCTAAAGTTAGCTACTCTTTAAACATCCATACCCGGTGACGGTTCCTCACTCACTTTTCACTCTACTTTAAATCATAAGTTCTAAACAAATTTAAACCAATTTGTGAAACTTCTTAAAGTCTTCAAAGATAAACACCCGTACATTTATCTCCAACTTTAATTTTAGATTTATCGTAAGCGCTCCCTACCTGCTTAAGGAGTCTCAACCATAGGATTTAAATGGCGCTATGATGTATAATCTCTATATATTTATTGTAATATTTCTTCTTATTTATTATTATTGTTATTATGTGTGTTATTATTAATCTTCTTCTGTTTATTATGCATTTTTCGAGCGAACGAGCTCACCAATAAAATTGGTGTAAGCATTGACAGGTGCCATTCAGCGAGTATAAGTAATATTATATATTCTTATTCGTTCATCCAAGCCAGTACCGGTTCCGTACACACTTTTGCTCCATTTCAAATCAGAAGTATTCACCACTTTTAAACAAGTTTGTGAAACTTAAAGCCAATCATCAATAAACCACCCTTGTTGTTTATCTCATGACTTTGTCCAAAAATCTGAAACACGCGTCTCATACCTGCTTACGAGACTTCCCCTAGGCATTTAGGGTATAGGATAATGATTACCCTTTCTAATTTATAATATATTTTTCTTAATCATCTCCCTTAATGTTATTGTGATATTTACTCAATATAATGAATAGATTAAGATAAACTCTATTGCTATAAATGTCTTCTAACCATAGGTGTAATAATTCTTCAAATATATCATCTTTCAATATCTAACTTCTTTCTAATTGGTCTATATTTTAGATCAATTTCGTTAATTCTGTTATTTACTCTAAATGCTTTGATTGTATTTTTAATGATAGTCTTATCATTTCTAAATACATGTTTAAGTCTAAAGTAAATATTAGGAGTTATTCTAACTGCTTTTAGTGATAAGTTGTAGTTATCATTTAGTAATTCTATAAACTCGTTAGGGTAGTTTACTAACCATGTATCTTTACTCAATACCTTAAGCATATCTAATACATCATTAGCAAGTATTAGTCTAACTTGTTCTCCAATATCATACTTTGATTTATACTTCATACTGCAACTCCTTACACTGTTAATCTAACACATTGTCAAATAAATACAAGACAATACAAACAAAAAAAAGCACAAATCTTAGTTTGTACTTTCATCATATTCTATTGATTTTATATAATTGATTGGATATGTATTTTCGGATATAACTATATCATCATTTGCCTTGTGTTTAATATCAAATGTAATTTCATAATCGTTGTATTCTTTTAGAAATACGTGTGCTTGTAAATTGTCTTTGTTAGTTATTATTACAAAGTTATTAACATGCTTATCTAATTCTAATGAAGACATATTGTAGTTCTTGTATTCTTCTATACCTAATACTTTATCAAGTGAAACTTCATTTTCCCATTCTTTAAAGTCTTCATTAGGATTACCATAATCATGTTCTTGTAATATTATACTATTATCTTTAACACCAACAACAAGAGCAGGTATAAATATACTTCCTTTGTCCTCTTTAATATTTACTACCACATATTTGTTAATTAAACTCTTTAACTTTTCTGTACTTTTATCATCATCAAGTTTATAGAAATTAATATCATCATTTACTGATAACTTATCTACATCATAAATCATAATATACCTCTCTTTCAATAAATATTTTACTATACTTGGGGTAATCGTACAAGCGAATTAACTGGAACAAATATAAAACAAGTCTCCTTTTCACTTTAATCTTTTCCCACAAATCTCCCCACATTTAACCAATTTGTGCAACAAAAAAGAGTTGCACCAACAGTACAACCCCTTTAAATATCAATTAACTTTAAATGCCCTTTAAATTAGATTTTAGATATAACGTGTTGGATTTTGAGTCTATCGCGTCTACCATTCCGCCAGGCTGGCATAATCAAAGAACATTATCATTATACTATATATTTTTATAAAAATAAAGTATTTGATAAACAATTCTAAAAAAATTATCTCAATATTTATAAAAAGTTTTAAAATTTCCACTAGATCAATTTTTTGAAATCTATAAAAACATTGTTTTCATAAATACTTTACACTTCTCATTTTCTTTTCTATTCAAATCAAATGATTCAATTATTCATCGATTTTTATACTCACGCCTCATTTCTCTTTCTACATCTCTTTTTTTAATAGTCTCTCTCTTATCATAATTTTTCTTTCCCTTACAAACACCAATCAATACTTTTGCTCTACCCTTAACAAAATAAATTTTCAAAGGAATCAACGTATATCCATCCATCAAAACACGATGATTCAATTTCCTAATTTCTGCCTTATGCATAAGTAATTTTCTAGTTCTATCTTCATCATGATTAAAAAGATTCCCTTTCTCATAACTAGAAATATGCATATTAAGCAAATAAATTTCATCTCCTCGAATAATAGCATAACTATCTTTCAGATTTGCTTTTCCCATACGAATTGACTTAATTTCCGTTCCTGTCAAAACAATCCCAGCTTCATATTCATCACAAATGATATAATCATAGCGAGCCTTTCTATTTACAATCTCCATATACAACTACCTTTCTTTCCATAAAAATACATCTATATAACATATATTATAACATACTCTCCTATATTTGAAACAAAAATACTTATCAAGATAAAAACGAGAATCAATCCCCTCTAATAGCTATTCTTCATTTTTATAGACTAAAAAAATAACAAACACTTAATAAAAAAGATAGCAAAATAAAAAAAATAATGTTATAATTTTAATTGGAAAGAATGGTGATAAAATGTTAGAAAACAAAGTTGCTATCATAACAGGTGGCACAAGAGGAATCGGATATGAAACGGTTCGAAAATTTTTACAAAACAAGGCCAAAGTAGTTTTGTTTGGCTCTCGTAAAGAATCTGTCGATAAGGCAGTAAATTCTTTAAAAGAAGAAAATCCTAATTACGAAGTATTTGGACTTTTCCCAAACCTAACCAAAGAACAAGAAGTAAAAGAAGCTTTCGACACAGTAAAAGAAAAATATGGACGTATCGATATTTTAGTCAATAATGCCGGTGTATCTTCTTCTACTCCATTAGTAAACTTTACAGAAGAAGAATATGATAAAATCGCAAATGTTAATATCAAAGCTGTATTTACTTGTTCTAAAGTAATAGTTCCATATATGGAAGCACAAAAAGGAGGCGTAATTCTTAATACAAGCTCTATGGTAAGTATTTATGGACAACCAAGCGGATGTATGTATCCCGCAAGCAAATTCGCTGTAAATGGACTTACCAAATCTTTATCAAGAGAATTAGCTCCTAAAAACATCAGAGTAAATGCTGTAGCTCCTGGAATTACCAAAACGGATATGGTAGCAGCTCTTCCTAAAGAAATGATCGAACCATTAATTAAAACCATACCACTAGGCAGAATTGGAACACCAGAAGATATTGCAAATGCCTTCCTATTCTTAGCAAGTGATATGGCAAGCTACATCACAGGAGAAATCCTTCAAGTAGATGGAGCAGCAAGAGCATAAATTGAGAGTAAAATATCCACCGCTATTTCGGTGGTTTTTCTCTGCCACCTATCACCTATAAGACTTACTGTTAACTACACTTAAAAGCACAAGACCCCCTAAACTGCCTGAATGCCACATCACTACACAAAAAGACTTCACCTCAAAATGGAGTCCTTTTTAAAGCTCTATTTCAGTCTGATGGATCCCCAATTTATTCAACCTTTTTAATGAAACCAAAAAGCTTTGATATTCTGCACTAATAGTACCTAATACTTCAAAATTTGTAATAATCTTATCATAATAAGTATAAATCAAAACAATAGTCCCAACTTCCATCTTACCCTTCCCGATCAAATACACACTATAAATAATAATTCCATACTTCGTAAGCTCTATAATCCCCAATACTAAATAAATTAAAGCTTGAGCTAACAAATTAAATCTTTTATTCGCCTTCAAATAATCCACATTATTTTGATGAAACTTCTTAAAAATTCCATCATCATAAATACCATCTTTTAACTTATCATACATCTGATGAGCAACAACCGTCTTTCTATCTAATGAAGTCTTTCTTTTAATATTTTCTTCTTTAATTTGATTACTAGAAATAACAAGTAAAATAATCATAATAACAGAAATCATCATTGTAATTAAAAAAATATAAATACTCTGGGTTAAAAAATAAAAATAAATAAACAAAATTTCCAATATCTGAATTCCCCTAGCAACACCATTCCCTAAAAAATTACAAAGAATATCAATATCATTATTAATCACATTAGTATATTCACCTAATGTCACTTTTTTTATATTATCACTATTATTCTTCGTAATTAAGGCTGTATATCCTAAATACAACTTATTATAAAACTGAAACCAAGTAACTTGATTCAAATATTGCCACACATAATAAAATAAACTTAAAATAATAATAATTATAATCAAAAAATAAGCTTTATGAAAATTTCCATCACTTAAATTATTTACTGTATTACTCCAAAATACTGGAATTATTAACAATAATCCTCTAATAAATACAGACGTTATAATTTTATAAAACAACTCTTTATAAGAGTCATGAATAACCAAACTAGTATAATTATCCCTATTTTTCATCGATTTCACCTATATTTAATATGACTCTTTTTAAGAATTTTATGTAAAAGAAAAAAGACTCTAACAAGTCTAACTAGTAATTGTTGAAGTAATACCACCATTCACATTATTAAATGTTATTGTAGCTCTCCATGTCCCAGAATCAGTTTGAGATGCTCCAGTCTCATTAATCCAAACCACGATATAATATGTAAAACTTTGAGTAGAAGCAGAAAAAGTAGGAGTAGCAAATGTAGCAGCAGTCGAACTAGCTGCCTTTGTAGTTCCAGTAGTTCCTAATGTAGTAGCATTACTAGCTAATCTCCATTTTAAATTCGTAGTTGCACCCGTGAATGTAATAGTTCCTGTCGTTGGAGTCTTTGCTGTACTTGAAGTGGAAACTGTAATAGTATAAACTTTACACACAACATTACCATTAGCATCTAAACATTTATAATTAGTACCCATAGCAGTTCCTAATGCTGCTTCTTTCTGAGGTACCATTACCCCAGTACTAGTTCCACTACTACTACCACCTAAAGTTGCTTGTGTAACAGCCAAAGTTAAACCACTAGCAGCTGCTGTACCAGTCATTGCATTGTTAGTAGCAGAAAATGCAAAATAAGCATAGGTAGCACTAGTAGTACAAATCATTAAAGTCGCTATCATTACAACCATTGCTAAAATTTTCTTAGAATCATTTTCCTTCCTTATTTTCCCATTACCATCCATATTCATTCCTCCATACTATATAAAACAATATAACATAATCTTTTTCAAAAAACAACCATTCACCTAAAATTTAAGGAGCAAAAGTTGAAGTAACACCAGTACCATTAGAAGAATCAAACTGAATTTTTCCATAAAAAGATTTCCCAGGTTCACTAGTCTGAGTAGTATTTGTTTCATTAATCCACACAATCATATAATAATCAAATTTTGAATTAGTCGCCAAAGTCAAACTAGAAACAAACTTATTATCAGAAGAATTTGCCTCATTATCTGCATTCGTTCCTAAAACAGAATTAGCAGGTGTACTAGCATCAGCAGATGTAATAAGTTTCCATTTCAAATTAGGCATTGTTGTATGAACATCTGTTGTCATAGCACTATTTCCATAAAAAGATACTTTTCCATCTACTACTTGCGTAGCAGTACCACCCACATTCTGAATAGTAATTTTATAAACCTGACACACTACATTTGTATTATTATCAACACATCCTCCTTTTAAAGCATTAGATAAAGGAGAACTTTCACTCCCAGAAACCGATAATTGAGGAACCATAACACCAGTATTAGTGCTACTAGCAGTAGGAAAAATCTTAGTAACTGACAAAGTCAAATTAACCGTAGCAGCACTACCAGTAATTGTATTATTATTAGTTGCACTAATCGCAAAATAAGCATAAGTTGCTCCAGTAATACTAAAGAATAAAATCAATATCAAAGTTATCATCAATTGCGTTTTGTTAATTCTCTTTTCAGTAAATTCAAACATTTCTATCACGCACCAATTCCTGTATCTTCTATTTTAATAGCACTAGAAATACTTCCCTTAATTTCTCCACCATTTCCCGCTTGCATAGTGATAATAGCATCAAAACTTCCAATATCAACATCATTTTGACTAGTATTTAAATTTGTAAGCCATATCAAAAGAATAAATTTAGTACTAGTCATCCCAGTAACATCATAACTATCGCCTAAAGATAAACCTACTCCATCTCCCATAGAAGTAGCTTCTTTTACAATACAATATGATTCCTCATCAATTACCACACAACGACCCTCTTCATATACATCACTGATACGTAACATCATATAGCTTAAATTCTGCATATTATTTGTAGTAATATCCATAATTCCAGAAATATAATTTAAATCAGTATTATAATCATATACATAAATAGAATAAGCAGAACAAGCTCCTCGATCAAATTTATCCTTACATTGATTTCCTAAAGCCTTTAAGGCATCTACATCATCCATAGGAATAATAGAAAAATCATGATATAAAGGCGTAATATTCATACTAATACTATAAATGGTAGAACCAGTATTAACTGCATTAGATAAACTAGAAGTAGAAGCTGTCCAATAAGCATAAGTAGCCCCAATTGTAGTAATAGATAAAACCATAACAGCTAAAACTACATATAAAAGTTTAAATTCTCTTTTCATTTTATCACGCTTCTATCTATTATTATCATAGCAAATATACTATAAAATTGCAAGAACTTTTTTACCAAACAAACGTTTGACAAACAAATCATTTTATGATAAATTAAAACTGGTGATAAAATGAAAAAAAAGAATGATTTAAGCAAAAGACAACAAGAAATTTTAACTTTTATCAAAAAATATACTGCAAAAAACAACTACCCACCTTCCATTAGAGAAATTGGCACAGCTGTAAATCTACACTCCCCAGCAACCGTCCACGTCCACATCAAAAACTTAATTGAAAAAGGATACCTCAAAAGAAATACAAGCAACCACAAACTACTAGAATTATTAGTACCAAATGAATTTGAACAAACATCTGAAGATGTAGTCCAAATTCCTTTACTTGGAAACATTGCAGCTGGTAACCCTATTGAAGCAATCGAAAATCCTGATGAATATTTTCCAATTCCAATCCAATTAATTCCCAAAGAAAAAGAAATATTTACTTTAAAAGTAACCGGAGAAAGTATGATAAATGCCGGAATTTTAAATAATGACATCGTAATCATCGAAAGAATCAACACCGCAAAAAACGGTGATATCGTCGTCGCAATGACTGAAGAAAACGAAGTAACCTTAAAAACATTTTACAAAGAAGAAAATTACATTCGATTACAACCAGAAAATGACTTCATGACCCCAATTATCCTAAAAAATGTAACAATACTAGGAAAAGCAATTGGTCTATATAGAAAATTCTAATAAAAAAATTAAAATACTTTCTTTCCTAAAATGAAATATAAAATCAAAAAAGATCAATTCTTATCCATTGATCTCTTTTTCAATTTTATTTATTTTATTTTTATATTTAGTAACGGGAGCATAGGTAAGGCGATGATACTTAGTAATCCCATACCTCTCAATTGCTTGCAAATGCTTTTTCGTCCCATATCCCTTATTATGCGCCAAATCATACATTGGATAAATCTTATCTAACTCATACATCTCTCGATCTCTAATAACCTTTGCAACTACAGATGCTGCTGCAATCGTAATACTCTTGGCATCCCCCTTAATAATTGAAGTTGTCGGAATATCAATATCCAAAGGCATAGCATCAATTAAAACATGCTCTATCTTAATTTTATTATTTGCTTCCTCAATTGCTATTTTCATAGCCTTCTTAGTAGCCTGATAAATATTTACCTCATCAATTTCCTTCTCAGATACCTCACCTACACCAATCGCTAAAGCCTTATCACAAATAACTTCATAAAATTCATTTCTTTTTTTTTCACTAAGTTTTTTAGAATCCGTTAAACCATCTAATTGAAAATCAATTGGTAAAACAACACAAACAGCTACAACATTTCCAATCAATGGACCCCTTCCAACTTCATCTACACCACCAATCACTTGAATTCCATCTTGTTGTAATTTTCTTTCATATTGAAACATATCTTCCATCTAACTCTTCCTACTCTATCTAAAATTATTTTTAAATTCATTTCTCCTTGCAAATCTCTCATTTGCATTCGCTGCCTGCATTTTTTCAGTCAAAGTCTGAACTTTACCATCCACACTATTTGCTCTCAATATCTCTTTTTTATGTTCCTCCTTTTCTTGAATTTGAAACATACGATTAAAATGTTCTTTTCTTGCATCCTGAAAATTTTTTCTCTCTTGATAATCATGATTTACATTCCATTGACTATCAAACACTTGACTAACATCTTTAACCCTTTTATTAAATTCCATTTTTCCCTCCTATAACACCTAACAAATACTTCTATCCATCTGATACAACTTCTTACAAAGTGGCTTACTCCTCGTGCCCTCATAAACACAAATTTTATCTAAATCTTCATAAATATTCCATACTGGAATTCCTATCTTTCGTAACTTTCCAATATCATATTCTTTAAAAGCAGGACAAGGCAATACCGTACCATCATATTTAATCACTAGCTTCCCAAAACCAGCAGTACATTTATGCAAATCTTCTCCAAGTAGAGGAATTCCTATTCTAATTTTGCCATGAAAAGAATCTTGTGATGCTAAAAAAATTTTTCGAAAAGAAGCCATTTCCTCATCACTTAACATTAAACTCTCTTGATTTTCTAATCCCCTACCTTGAGGAACAAAATTCAAAATACTTAAACTATCAGCACCAGCAATATTCAACATCTCTAGTAATTCGGGAAATTCAAGATAATTTTTCTTCATAGGCACAAAATGAACATCCGTCTTTAATCCAACCACATGAGCCCTCATAATAGAAGTCATCACATAATCAAAATGATCAGTTCCCATCAACCCCTGATAAGTTTCTGCACTTGATCCTTGCAAATCAAAAACAATCTTATCCACTCCAGCCCACTTTAAATAGTTCATCTCATCCCGATAGATAGCATTAAATTCTCTCTGATTTGCTCTCAAATTAATCTCATGTTCCCATTTTACTGCTTTTTTTCTTTCTTCTATTGGCCAATTCCAATAACGTTGCTCTACCTTTTGATCTAACATTGCCATCTCAAAATCATTCAACCGAATATTTCTTCGAACACCACTAGTAAATAATACCGTCCGAATTCCTAATGTTTTACAATATAAAATCATATTATATAAATCAGGATGTAAAAAAGGTTCACCACCAGATAAAGAAACTTCATAAATGCCACCAAATTTCATAAAATGATCAATTACTTTTTTAAACATTTCCAAAGAAATACTAGTATCTTCATGATAACTCGCATTTGAAGAACAAAAAACACATTCATTTGGACATTTTTGAATAATCTCAAAACATAAATCTCTTACCATAATACCACCCATCTTTTATATTATATAATATTTTCTAAAAGAAAAAAATACTTAAAAATAAATTTCTAATAAAATAAACCATCTGAATAATATAATAAAGAAAAAAGAAAAAAATTTTCATATGAAAGTAATTTTTCTTGATCTAAATGACATGCCATTCCGCTTACCAAAGTTCTCTCTTATATGAATATATTAAACAAAAAAATTTACTACAAACAAGATCGATTAGAAAAAAGTCAAGAACAAAGACTAATAGCTAGTACAAAACACTACCATAAAATACTCTCAAAAAAAGGACCACTAAAATAAAAGTAGTCTCTTTTCATAATACTAATTCTCCATATTAACGATACCATCCGTCTGTTTACTTTCTTCTTCCATCAAACCTTCCTCATGAAACAAATAATAATAAACATCTAAATAATCACGCACCAAAATAATATCTAATTTCTTACGAATTTCATCTGGAACATCTTCTAAATCCACCTTATTTTCTAATGGAATAAATACTTGTTGAATTCCATTCACAGAAGCAGCAATTAACTTCTCCTTCAAACCACCAATCGGCAAAATTTTACCCCTTAATGTCATCTCACCAGTCATGCTAATATCATTTGCAATTACTTCATCTTTAAGAAGACTAAGAATTGTTGTTACAATTGTAATACCTGCACTAGGACCATCCTTAGGACTAGCTCCCTCTTCAATATGAACATGAAAATCGCGAAATTGAAACAAAATATCTTCTAATCCAAAATTTCTTGCATTTGCTTTGATATAACTAAGTGCTACCTCAACACTCTCTTCCATAACTTTTCCAACAGAACCGGTAACCTTTATTTTTCCATTTCCTTCATAACAAGTAGCCGAAACCTTCAAAATTTCTCCACCATAAACCGTATAAGCCAAAGCATTTACAATACCACTCTGATTCGAAGTATCATTTTTCTGATGATAATATTTAACTGGTCCTAAAAAATCCTTCAAATTACTAGCCTTCACCACAACATCATGAAGATCTTCATATACGATCTTACGACAAATTTGTTCGATTTTCCTAGATAATTCACGAGCACCAGCCTCTTTTGTATAATCTTCAATAATTTTATTAATAGCAAAATCATTCACACTAACATTATTATCTCGAATCTTATACTCCTTAAATAATTTAGGGATCAAATATTTCTTACAAATTTCTTTTTTATCATAATTCGTATAACTAGAAAGTTCTATAACTTCCAAACGATCCCGTAGCGCAACAGGAATTTTACTAATATCATTTGCAGTTAAAATAAATAATACTTTTGACAAATCAAATTCCTCTTCAATATAATTATCACAAAAATGTCTATTTTGTTCTTTATCAAGTACATCTAACAAAGCTGAAGCTGGATCTCCATGATAATCTTTTGTAAGTTTATCCACCTCATCAATTAAGAAAACGGGATTATTAACCCCTGCTTTCTTCATACCTTGAATAATTTTACCTGGATTAGCTCCCAAATAAGTTCTTCGATGCCCAATAATTTCCGCCTCATCAGAAACACCACCAACACTAATTTTGACAAATTTTTTATTTAAAGACTTAGCAATACTTTTAGCTAAAGTAGTTTTTCCAACACCAGGTGGACCAACTAAACAAATAATAGTACTTCCATTACTATTTGTTTTCTCAGCAACAGAAACAAATTCTATAATTCTTCTCTTCACATTATCCAAGCCATAATGTGTCTCATTTAAAATTTCTTGTACCTGTTTTACTTTATATCTCCCCGAACTAGATTCTCGCCAAGGAAGACTCAAAATCCAATCAATATAAGTACGAATAATAGTAACTTCCGGAGAAGCCTCAGAAGATAAAATATATCTTTTTAATTCTTCTTGAACCCTTTTTCGAACTCGAATAGGCAAATCCTTTAATGAAATTTTTTCTCTCAAAGATTCTATTTCCATATCTTTAATAGTAGATTCCCCTAATTCTTCTTTAATAATTCTAATTTTTTCTCTAAGTAAATACTCTCTTTGCGAAGCATCAATCTTATCCTTTAAAGATAATTCTATCTCATTCTCTAAATTAATTGTTTCTATCTCTTTACTAAGATCTTCAATTATCATCTTAATTCTCTGAATTGGATTCGCTTCCATCAAATACTTTAACTTACTAGAATAATCAATTGGCAACTCAGAACAAACAATATCCGCAAACTTACTAATATTATCTACTCCAACAATTCTTCCTAATACACTATTACTCATTAAAGAAGAAATATCAATATATTGATTCAAATCTTTAATCAAAATTCTTTTTAAAGCATTTGCTTCCAAATCATCATAATCATAATCTCGAATCGGAACTACAAAAGATTCCAAATATCCATAATCATTTTCTAAATAATTTAATACTTCTACTCTCTCTAACCCAGCAAGAACAACCCGAACAACCCCATTCGATAATTCTATTTTTGATTTAATTTTTCCAACAACTCCTAAATTAGGCAAATCTCTCACATTTGGATTTTCTTCTAACGGATCAACTAAATTTACTAAAAGCACATGATTGTCATTATATTTTAAAGAATTTTCTAAAACCAACTTATCTTTAGAACGTGTAAATTCTACACGAACCTCACTATAAGGAAATAAAATTTTATTTTTTAACAAGATAATTGGCAAATTCGTCTCAACCATAATGCTTCCTTCTTTCTGTCTCAATATTGTATCATAAATAGAAAAATTATCAAGTTTTATCTACCCATTTTTACATTTTTTCAAAATAAAATAATACATCAACAAACAAATCAATATGTAAAATTCAAAATGTAACCGATTCGGTTACATTTTTTTTGAAAATTTGTGTTACAATAGAGATGAGAGGAAAAAAACACCATTAAGGTGCCTCGGATTAATCTGGATACTTATATTCCAATATATCTTCAATCTTACAATCCAAAACATAGCACAATTTAGATAATACATCTAAATCTACTCTAGTAATAGGGCAATTATTATAGTAGGACTTTATAGTACTATGCTTTAACGATGTAAGTTTACTCATTTGATAAATTGAAATACGCTTTCTATCCATTATGGACCTTAACTTAATTTCTACTTTTCCATAATCTTTTAATTCGATAATTCCTCTTACATGGTTATCCATGAATAAATACCTCCCTTAACAATATTTTATCATATTAAGGGACGCAAAAATACACCTTTACAAAGGCACCTTTCTAATAGTCTTGTAGGTGTATTTTTTTAAATAACAAATTTTTATCAATAAAAAGAAACATATTTTAATAACTAATTCCTATAATTTTATAATACTTCTAAGCCTTTTAATCACCTTCTTTTCAATTCTAGAAATATAAGATTGACTAATTCCCATCAAAACAGCTACTTCCTTCTGAGTAAGCTCTTTTTTTCCATTCAATCCATAACGATATTCAATAATTTCTTTATCTCTACCCTCTAGTTTTGCAACTTCCTGATACAACATTTTTCGATCCAATTCATCCTCTAATCCCTTCGTCACAATATCAGCATCCGTCCCCAAAACATCTTCTAAATGAAGTTCATTTCCATCCGCATCAAAACTCAAACTATCTTCAAAACTAATCTCCGTTCGTTTCTTTTTCGTTTTTCGAAGATACATCAATATCTCATTATCAATACACCTAGATGCATAAGTAGCAAGCTTAATATTCTTATCTAACTTATAGGTATTTACCCCTTTAATCAAACCAATCGTCCCAATCGAAACCAAATCTTCCAAATCAAGCTTTGTATTTTCATACTTCTTAGCCAAAAAAACAACCAATCGCAAATTATGCTCAATCAAAATATTTCTTGCTTCTTCATCTCCTTTCATAGACCTTTCTACATACATAATTTCCTCATCTTTACTAAGCGGTGGTGGTAACATATCCGTACTTCCCAAATAAAATACATAATTATGTCGCCTCAACACCTTCCGAATCAACTCAATAATTCTTTTCATCATCATAATTCCTCTCTTTCTACCAACCTAGAATTCAAAATACAATCCACCCCATCAATCTGAATCTTCTCATTAGATAAACCTACTAAAAAATGATCTCGAAATCCAACTCCTTGAATAAATATTTTTTCAGGCACAATACATTTCAACAATCCATGATAATTAAGTGCATCGTAAGGAACTAATACAAATGGATGAATTTGATAATCTAACTTCACCAAACTTTGATTCAACAAAATAATTGGTCTCTTCTGATAAGGATCTTCCAAATGATTTCCAGTATCCAAAAAAGCCGTAACTGGTATTACTTCTCCATTTTTTAAATAAATATCAATATTATAATAATTAGAATAATGATTCTTCAACTCCAACCCTTGCCTCACATAAGCATATATAATAATTGGACTCATCAAAAAAAGTACAATCACATTAACAGATAAACCATGAAAATAAAAAATCAATCCTTCATGTTGATAACTACATTGTAAATTAAGAAAATATAAAAATCCCCCCAATAAAATAGATGATGTGTAAAGATAAAATAAATTTTTTAAAGTATATTTCAAATCATGATAACCAAACGCAATCAACACCATCAAAACAGAAATTATAATTTTAACCCAAAACAAAGTAAAACTACTCATTTCAATAAACATTGATAAGATTGTTACACTCCCCATAATGGCTCCAAACAAGAGCCGTTTTAATTCTGTTTGCCTTCTCAATATCACCCCTACCCCAAAAAGAAGCAACAAATCAAACAAAAAATTCAAAATCAACACTAAATCCACATAAATCTTCATCAGAATCACCAAAACCATTATAAAAAAAATATGACACATATTATGTCATATTATAAGTATCATTAAATTTTTTTTAGAAAAATAAAATACTTCTAAGTATTTTACTTAACCTATCAAACTATATCTGATAACTATCTTCAAGTGTAAATATTACATTTTCATTAATCCAATTTTTTCTAGGCTCTACCGAATCTCCCATCAAAACAGAAACTCTCTTCTCTGCTAAAGCCGCATCCGTAATACTTACCTTAACCATACTACGTCTCTCTGGATCCATAGTAGTCTCCCACAATTGACTAGCATTCATTTCTCCAAGCCCTTTATACCTTTGAATTTTATAATTCACTTTTCCAGTCGTAAGTTCTTTTAATTCTTCATTTGTCCAAACATAATGTTCCTTATGTCCCAAAGTAACTTTATACAAAGGTGGCATCGCAATAAATAAATTTCCATTTTCTATTAAAGGTTTCATATAACGATAGAAAAAAGTTAACAACAAGCACTGAATATGTGCTCCGTCATCATCGGCATCAGTCATAATAATAACTTTACCATAACAAATATCCTTAATATTAAAATTATTCCCATAACCAGCTCCAATGGTATGAATCAAAGTATTAATTTCTTCATTTTTAAAAATATCTTCTATTTTAGCCTTTTCTGTATTCAAAACTTTACCTCTAAGCGGTAAAATAGCTTGTGTTTTACGATTTCTTCCCTGCTTTGCAGAACCACCAGCAGAATCCCCTTCCACAATAAACAATTCTCTTGCTAATTTGTCTTTAGATTGAGCCGGAGTAAGTTTTCCACTAAGAATCTTCTCAATTTTCTTACTGTCTTTACCCTTTCTTGATTCTTCCCTTGCTCGACGAGCAGCTTCCCTAGCATCTTTTCCTTTTAATGCTTTCGTGACAATCATCGTGGCAATCGATTTATTTTCTTCCAAAAAAAACTTTAATTTTTCCGTCGTAACCGCTTCTACAATACTTCTAGCAATTGGAGTCCCCAATTTTGCCTTCGTCTGTCCTTCAAACTGTAAAATAGATTCTGGAATTTGTACACTAATGATTGCAATTAAGCCTTCACGAACATCTGTACCTTCAAAAGCTTTTTCTCGAGGTTTAATAAAGTTATTTTCCCTAGCATAATCATTTAACACTTTTGTAATAGCCGTTTTAAATCCCACTTCATGACTTCCACCATCACTAGTCTTTACATTATTAACAAATGATATAATATTTTCTGAATAACTATCTGTATATTGAAGGGCAACATTAACATTTACCCCATCTTTCATTGCTTCAAAACATAACACCTTATGAAGTGGAGTCTTTCCTTCACTTAAATATTGACAAAATGACTCCAATCCATTTACATAATGATACTTTTCACTCTTTCCATCCATCTCATCTTTAATATCAATAGCAAGTCCATTTACCAAAAAAGCACATTCTTGCATTCTCTCACAAATCGTAGAAAAATTAAAAGTCGTACTATTAAAAATTTCCTTATCAGGCATAAATCTTACTGTAGTCCCAGTTTTATTAGTACTACCTATCTTAGTAAGAGGTTGATTCAAATGTCCACCATCTTTAAACGAAATAAAATATTCTTCTCCATCACGTCTAGTCGTAACTTCCATCCAACTAGATAAAGCATTAACTACACTAGCACCTACACCATGAAGCCCTCCACTTACCTTATAACCACCTTCTGAAAATTTACCACCAGCATGAAGTACTGTATAAATTACCTCAGGCGTACTTTTCCCAGAAGAATGCATCCCTGTAGGAAGCCCTCTACCATAATCTGTAACACTAACAGAACCATCTTTATGTAAAGTAATCTCTAAATGATTGCCATATCCATTCAAAGCCTCATCTACTCCATTATCAACAATTTCCCAAATTAAATGATGAAGCCCTCTTTTATCGGTAGACCCAATATACATTCCTGGTCTTTTTCGTACCGCCTCTAATCCTTCTAATATCTTAATTGAATCTTCATTATAATTATTTGCTGTTTTCTTTCCCATTGTTTCACCCTCTTCTAATTAACAAAACCCATTATACCATAAAAAAAGAATATTTGTTAATAATATTCCCCTTTAGTTTACATACTCCTAAAAAAGTATATATATAAGATACAACCAAGCCTTTCCTAACTTTAAATAATCAACAACTTAATAATACAATAACACTTATGCCTAATCATAATATTTTCTAATATCTTGTCTAAAAGAACGAATTCTTTTTTCTGTTACAATTTCTTTTATCGCATTAATAACTTTAGTAAGTCTAGCACTATCATAACAAGAATCCCATCGATAAGAATACGTTTTACCCTGAAGATAAATATTTAAATTAGAGATACGACCATCTAAACACTCATTATAATCTACCTCATCAACCGCATCTCTAAGTAATAAATCACTATCTTTAATGATATTCTTTAATTCCTCTAATTTCTCATCATCAATAGTAAAACTTTCCTTTGGTGCCTTATCATCACCCTTTACCGCCAATTCTCCATTTCCTTCCATATCTATTTTTATAATAATACTAGCTGTATCTGCTATCGTTCCAAAACCTCCACCATAAGAATATTCAACCAAAATCAAATCATTATTAATTTTAGAACGTGACATAAATCTCTTAACAAATACAACGCCAACAAATAAAATTAATATAATAAAAATACCTATCAAAAATTTCTTTTTCACTTTTATACCATCCTATTCTACTATTTTAATATACCATAAACTATCCAAAAATTTTCAAAAACTTACTTACTAAAAATAAGACATCTAAATATTACTCCAAAAACATACGATAAGGTTTTACTAAATTTTTATCCTTTTCTTGATAAATAGCAATTAACTTATGTTCTTGATCCAAAATCATAGCCATATCACCTTCAAAAAACTTTTCCAATACTTGTCCATTCCTTATCTTTTTTTCCATTGCCTTATCAACAACAACTTTTGGTATATCTAAGACATCTTCAATAGATAACATTTGATAGATACCATTTTCCATATCTTCTAAAGTATAAGTATCCTCTAATCCAAATTGTCCTAATCTAGTCCTCTCCAATTCAACCATAGTTGCAACAGTCCCAAGAGAAAGACCAATATCTCTAACTAAACTTCTAATATAAGTTCCTTTACTAACACGACACTTAATACAAAACTCATAATTAGAAATATCACCAACTAACTGTAAATCGTAAATTTCTACCTCATGAACAGGCAGTTCCACATCAATTCCCGCTCTAGCATACTCATATAATTTTTTCCCATTCACCTTAATTGCTGAATATCGAGGAACCTCTTGTTTTATCTTACCAACAAATTTCTGTAAAACTGCTTCAACTCTCTGTTTAGAAATTTCTTTTACTTCCTTTGTTTTTACAACAGTTCCAGTAATATCTAACGTATCAGTTTCCATTCCTAATTTTATCCTAGCAACATACTCTTTATCATGATTAGTAAGAAGTTCTACTAATTTCAAACTAGAACCAACACAAAGAACTAATACCCCTGTCGCCATAGGATCTAAAGTTCCAGTATGTCCAATCTTCTTTGTACCTAATATCCTACCAACAATATTAACAACATCCCTACTAGTATATCCTTTTTCTTTATATATAACTAAAATACCATTCATAATCTTTTTACAGTTTCCTTTATCAATTTCTTAACAGCAACCTCAAATGGAGGATCAATAGTGCATCCAGCCGCTCTAGCATGTCCACCACCATCAAACATTTTAGCAACTTCAGAAACATCAACAAAATCATTACTTCTAAAAGATACCTTATAAGTTCCATCCTCATCTTCTCTTAAAAAAATAGATACCTCAACACCTTCAATATTCCTTCCAATATTTACTATTCCTTCATGATCACCAGCAGCAGCTTTTACCTTCTTTAAATCTTCCATCGTAATATAAGTAAAAGCAATTCTATCCTTACTATAAAATGTCAAACGAGAAGTAGCAATAGAAGAAAGTTCAAATTGAGCTTTCGTCTTCACATCAAAAGTACGATAATAAATATCACTAATAGGAACCCCTACATCTAACATTTGAGCAGCAAATTCAAATGTTTCATCATCAACTGTACTATAACGAAAACCACCAGAATCCGTAATAATTCCAGCCATCAAACATTCCCCTATCTCTTTATTAATACTAACATTTAATCTTTTTAATACTTTAATTAAAGTTTTACAAGTAGCAGGACTCTCATCTTCTACATAATTAAAATTAGCAAAATAAGTATTACTAGCATGATGATCAATAGAAACTGTAACTTTACTATGTAAAAAACTATCATTTGGATCAAACAATCTACTTTGACTAGCACAATCTAAAGCAATCGCCAAATCATATTCTTTACGTCCTTCTTCTTTCATATCTTCTCTAGCAGGTAAAAAATGAAAACACCTAGAATATTCATCTACAACAACATCTACATCTTTTTTTAACTGTTTCAATCCCAAATATAATCCCAAACTACTACCAATCGCATCTCCATCAGGAGATACATGTGTAAAAATTCCTATTGTTTTAGCTCTATTAATAACCTCGACAATATTATCCAATTCAATTTGACTATTCATGATGATGGGTTCTTTCTATAATATCTTCTATATTAGTAGCATATTCTATGGATTCATCATAAACAAATGTAATATTAGGCATCTTTCTAATATCTATTCTCTTAGATAACTCTCTTTCAATAAAATTACTAGCCTTATTTAATTGCTTCAACATACTATTTCTCATTTGATCATCTAATATCGTAACATATACCTTAGCAAAAGATAAATCATTTGTAATTTTAGCAGCCGTAACAGTAACAAATTGAATCCTATCATCCTTAATTTCTGTTCTAAGTATCTCGCTAATTTGTTCTACAAAATGATGTTCTAACCTATCTATCTTAATACTCATAATATTCCTTCTTTCTATCAAACATTATACACTAATATAAAAGGAAAAGCAATATTTTAAACTTTTCCACTAACAGCAACAAAAAAGAGATTCCAAAAAGAATCCCTACGTAAATAAATTAATTACATCATGACAAGTAACATAAATCATCAAAAGAATTAAACAAATAAAACCAATCCCAGTAATCGTAGCTTCTACATTGCTAGATACAGGTTTTCTTCGAATTTTCTCAATAAGCAAAAATAAAATATGACCACCATCAAAAGCTGGGAACGGAATTAAATTCATAATTCCAACATTAATACTTAAATATGCCAATAAATATAATAAACTATCAATTCCATATTGCGCCTGCTCATCAACTACTTCATAAATTCCAACAGGACCACTTAGATCATTTACACCTAATTTTCCAGTAAATAAATATTTCAAAGTAGTTCCCATAGATAATACAATATTTTTTGACTCAACAACCGCATACTGCATACTATCAACCAAACCACTCATCTTTAAAGTTTTACTACCAACTCCATAAACATAAACTGGATTACATTCTTCACCATCTTCACATTCCAAATTTTCTTCCCTTTTAGGCGTTACTTTAATAGTTTCAATTTCTCCATCAACATGTTTAACCTTAAAACGCAAAGCTGCCCCTTCATCCACTGTAGATATCTTTAATCTAGCCTGTGTCCAAGTAGAAACCTTCTCACCATTTACCGCCAAAAGAATATCCCCATCTCTCAAACCAGCCTCATAAGCAGGATAATCATGAGGAATATTAGCTAACTCTAACGTAGTCATATTTGCCCCAAAAACCAAACATAAAACAAATAAAGTCACAATTGCAAGTAACATATTAAATCCTGGCCCCATAAAGAAAATCAAGAATCTTTGCCAAAAGCCTTTTTTATATAACTTTTGTTCTAAAGGAACCTCTCGATCCCCATCCTCTCCTTCTTCACCAGCTAAACGAACAAATCCCCCAATAGGAAACATTCGGATATTATATTCCGTTTCACTATTTTTAGGTTTTCTAGAAA
>JALEZJ010000162.1 GCA_022772985.1 Erysipelotrichaceae bacterium
CGAGTTGTTTCTTTCTTTTGTCTTCTACGTTCAGCACGGCTTAATTTAATTTCTTTATTCACTACTACACACACTTTCTATTCTTATGTAGTAATTATATCAAATTATGAATGCGAAGAAAATTTACTCTTTTTTACTGAAGTTTGCTATATTTCTTGCACTATAGAACAGTTTATGTTACAATATTTTATGATAGGAGGAAAGATAAAAATGAAAGGTGTAAATGGTAAAAGTGTATTGGTTGGAGCAATCATTGGAATATTAGCAGTAGGAGTTAGTTTTGCTGCATTCGCATCAACACTAACAATTAATGGTACTGCAGAATTAACAGGAGATTTTGATGTAAAATTTACTGCTGCTAGTGCAACAGATACAAAAGCAACAACAACTGTACCAGCAATTGCAGCTGATACAGGAGTATTAAGCTTTGATGTTTCTACTAAGTTAGAAGAACCAGGTAGCCAAAGCGTAATTAGCTATACCGTTAGTAACTTAGGAAGTATTGGAGCAACTTTATCCACTCCAAGCATCACTTGTTATTCTGATTCTGGAAAAGCAACAGAAGTACCATGTTCAGATGCTGATATCTCAATCAATGCAGGTGCAGTAAATCCAACTGCACTATCATCTGCAGGAACTGCAACAGGCACAATCACAATCAAATGGGAAGCAACAAGTGAGTCAATTCCAGAAAAAAATATTAGATACTTTACTGTAACAATTAATGCTAATCAAGCATCATAACCTTTGTATTTAAATGGGGATTTTTTCCCCATTTAAATACAAAATAAATAATATGATTGACAATAAAAAAATAAATACTATATTTATAACAATAACCTTAATAGAAATTGTTACAATAATTTTAGGATTTACCATTGGATCAAGCTTTTATTTTTGCTTAAAACCTTTTATTTATATTGGACTTTCTCTTTTTGCTTATTTGTTTATTGATAAAAAATATATAATAAAAAGAGAAAAAAGATATATAAATCAAATAACAATTATGGCGATAATTGGCTATATGCTCTTATATATATTAACAGGAATCATTTTTGGCTTTGCCAATAACCCTCTAGTGATGAAAGGAAAATTTTTCTTTTTAAACTTAGTTTATTATGTTCCAACCGCAATTAGTATAGAGCTAATTAGATATCGCATAATTAGTTTCATTGATAAAGAAAAACAATTTAAATATTCAATATTACTTAGTGTAATTTTATCTTTTGCAATGTCGAATTTCTCTCTATCGATGTTTCAATCTACGAAGGCATTTATAGAAATGTTTTATCAATTATTAGTACCAAATTTTGTAATTGGATGTTTCTTATCATATGTTGCATTAAATGGTAGCTTATATGCAAGTATTATATACGTCACAATTCCTATATTATATAATCTATTTGCCAAGATAATTCCCAATCCCCAATGGATAATATCAGTACTACTCAAAACAATAGTTCCCATCGTAGCATATACAACGCTAGAAAAAATGAAAGTAGTCAAAAAGAAAGAATCACACAAGATAAAACAAAAACATGTGCTACCTAGTATCCTTGGAATAATAATCATGGCTATTACAATTTTATTTGCTTGCGGAATATTTAGAATTTATCCCGTTGCTATTGCTAGTAATAGTATGAAACCAACATTTGAAAGGGGAGATATCCAAGTTATTGATAAAAAACAGCAAACCTACCAAGTAGGAGATATTATACAATTTTATGGATTAAATAATACAATTTTTGTCCATAGAGTAGTATCTGTTAGAAAAGATAACCAAGATACCTATTATGTTACCAAAGGGGATAATAATGATACAGTGGATTTATTAGAAATTTCTCAAAGTAGAGTGATTGGAAAAGCAATTTTTACAATAAAGTATTTAGGATACCCTACGATTTGGATAACTGAAAGTTTTTAGGAGATGCATATCATGAATAGAAAGTTAAATAGAAAAAAAGTCTTGTATTTGATATTTTTAACAATAGATATAGCACTACTGTGTTTTACCTTAGTTTTAATATATGATCATTTAAATATAAACAAAAGAAGAAGAGATTCTTATGTAAGTTCATATCAAGAAAGCAGTAAAGTAACTTATCAGGTAAACACATTAGAAAATGCTTATGTAACAAACGAAACTTTTGGAAATAGTAATAGCTATATCCTAAAATATACAGACAATATTCTATTTAACTTTTTCTATAATTATACTAGTAGTAATAATATCACAACAAAAGCATACTATGAAATTATTGCAAACGTTAGTGCAAGCTACAAAAAATCTACTAATGACAGTAATGAAATATACAATAAAAATATTGTTCTAGAAAGTGGAGAAGTAACTTCAACACAAAATACAATTTATCTAGAACAACAAGCAAAAATAAATTTAAACGACTATAATGATATTTTAAAAGGATTACAAGAAGATATAAAATTACCATTAATAGGAAACTTAAATATTTATCTAAAAATAGATACCAAAGACGAAAATGGAATTCCAATTGATAACTATAAACAAGATGCTAGTGTTACACTTTTAAGTGATATTTATGAAATTAATACAAGTAATCAAGAACCAAGAGTAAAGAATTTTTATAATGATAACTTAGAAATAAATTATATCTATTTAACAATATTAGGCTTTATTTTTGTTGCTTTAGCCACTATAGCAATGATTTTAATAAAAAAAATACTTAAAAAGAACCTAACCAAGGGTAGAATAGAAGCAAATAAATATCTAAGAACTTATGATGATTTTATTGTAAATATTAATGATAGTTTTAATGAAGATAAATATGAAGTAGTAAATATCAAAGAATTTAAAGAATTATTAACCCTAGCCAATAATAATGTCACATCTATTCTTTATCTAGAGCAAAAAAATAAAGGATTATTCTACGTTCAATTAAATAATTATCTTTATAAATTTGAAATAGATTACAGGAGCTAACATGAAAAAAATAAAAGCAGAAAAAAATTTTATCTTAATTTGGATAATTATAATAATTATGATAATGGGAGTATCCTATGCTTATTTTAGTTCAACTTTATATATTTATGGAATAGCTACCTTAGATGGAACCTTTGACATTAAGTTTAGTGAAGCTAGCATTGTAAATCAAACAGAATTAGAAACGATTAATATATCAGATAATGGTTTAGAATTATCCTTTAATGTCAAATTAGCATTGCCAGGAGAAAGTGATACCATTGAATATACAATCAAAAATAATGGAACGATAGATGCGGTTCTAGATGAATTAGTAGTCACTTCAGCAACAGATACAGATGTAACTTTTAATTGCAGCAGTATCGCTGGAGACTTACCTAGTGGCGAAACAAAAGGTGGAACTATCGTAGTAACTTGGAATGCAGATAGTGTATCACCCCAAAAGGATGTGAGTTTTAATGCCGAAATTATTGCAAACCAAAAAGTCAACTGAAAAAATGACCAAAGTAATATTACTAAGGGTATTTTTTATTTATTATTACATTAGGTATCTCTTATGCCTATTTTAGTACTACATTGAAAATAAGTGGAATTGCCTCAATTGAAGAAGCAGAATGGCCAGAGGGAGTATTACCAACCGAACCAGTCACACCAGAATCAGGAACAGGTTCTCAAATCTCTAGTTCCTTCCAGTCAGAATATTTAACTGGAAACAGTGTATCCTCTACTGCTCAAGCCAAATTTAGTAGTGTAACAGAAACTTATGATACGGCCTCTAGTACTTATACAATAAACATTACCAAAACGGCTACTAATGGTAATTCTGCCAAACCAACAGAAATTTTCAACTTAAATTTTCAAATTAAAAATATTAGTAATGTAACATGGACAAGTGGTGAAGTAACAAATACCTATACTTCTAACGGGAACTTTCTTTCCGATGTAGTTGGAATCATTGATAACACTACCATCGCACCAGGAGAAATAGCTACTTTAAACATGAGCTTCTCCCTAATCATATGTGGGAAAAATAAAGGAACATTATACAATGAAGAAATTACCTATAAAATAAATTATTTAGTAAATAATGAAGTAAGAACTACCACTGTAATCTTAAAATTTATTTCAGTATAAAAGAATTTAAGAATACTTTTTCATTTAAAACCAGGAGACGATAATTATGAAAAAATCGAAAGCAATTCTATCCCCTAAAAAAAATACCACTAGAGTCATATTAATACTATATTTTCTATTTACCATAACATTAGGTATCTCTTATGCCTATTTTAGTACTACATTAAAAATTAATGGAGTAGCAACCGTTGATGGATATGTGTGGCCAGAAGGAGTATTACCTACTGTACCAGTGAAAACAGAAGAAGGAACCCAGTTTTCAACTGATTTCCAATCAGAATATCTAACTGGAAACAATATATCCTCTTCTTCGCAAAGTCGTTTCAGTAGTATAAATGAAACATATGATACCGCAACCAGTACTTACACAATGACGATTACAAAAACCTACAAATTTGGACAATCTTTTAACAAAAATAGAGAAAGTTTCAATTTAAACTTTACCATTGAAAATTATAGTAACGTCACTTGGACAAATGGAGAAGTGACAAACACCTATACTTCCAACGGTAATTTATTAAGTAATGTAAGTGGTAGCATTGATAAAACTACTTTAGCGTCAAATGAAACAGCCACTTTAAATATGACATTTACACTAGTAATTTATGGATCTTTTAATGGAACTACTTACAATGATCAAGTAACTTATAAAGTAAATTATTTAGTAGATGGAGAAGTAAAAACGATAACTGTTATTATAGATTTTGTATGTTCATAAAATCTTACAAATATATTTAATAGATATAAACAATAAATATAGATCAGTACTTTAATAAAAAAAGATCAGGGTGTAAAAAATTTTTAGGGGCAAATAGTAACTAATTAACAAAAAAATCAGTTACTATTTTTTCCATTTTATTCCAGTTATCACTTTCAAATATACATCTTAAAGCAATAATATAATTTGCTCCATCAACACTCCATC
>JALEZJ010000163.1 GCA_022772985.1 Erysipelotrichaceae bacterium
TAGAAATAAAAAGGCATATACTGATATAGATAATATTATATATGTTGCATATGAATTTGTAGATGGAGAAATTTTAAAAAAGGGTGATTTGAATAGCGAAGAATTGATGGAAATAGGCAAGTTTATGGGAAAGCTTCATAAAAACATGAAGAAAATTAGTATTCCAGATAAATTTACAGAAAAAAGCAGTTTAAAGATTGGTGAGAATAATTTAGAAAAAATGAAAAGGATGTTGAAACAATATAGAATTACAGGTAATCAAGAATATGTAGAAATAATAAAGTATAAGATGTTGATGCTGGAAAAAATATCAGATGATGATATTCAAAGAGCTAAAAATGAATTGAGTAAACAAATTGTGCATGGAGATTTTTATTTGGATAATATTATTAAAAAAGAAAATAAATTGATAATTACAGATTTAGACCAAGTATGTGTATTCTATAAAATGTATGAAGTTATTAGAGGAATGATGATGATTGCTTATGATGAAGAAAAAACAAATATAGCTAATATAAAAAGAGTAATAAGCTTTCTAAACGGTTATCAAAGGGAAAACAATATAGAAGATATAAAGATGTCTATCAATTTGTATTTATATACATTAGCAAATAGCTTATATTGTTTAGATATCAAAGATAGTAAAGATTATTATAAAAAGAAATTTGCAATTACTAGATATAATATGTTAAAATGGTTATACGAAAATAAAGAAGAAATAATAAAAAATATAGAAAGAGAGGAGTTTGAAAGATGAGGCAACCATATGAAACTTTAATTTTTCCATATAAAAAAGACTTAGATGGATTAAAATATGCAATATTTTTGAGAAATGATATGAAAGTATGGCAAGGAATTTGTGGTGGAGGAGAAGATGGAGAAACAATAATAGAAACAGCGAAAAGAGAATCGTTTGAAGAAGCTGGAATAGAATATACTTCTAACTATATTCAATTAGATACAATAACAACTATGCCAGTTGTTGCGATAACGGGAAAATTTTCTTGGGGAGAAGATGTTTTTGTAGTAAAAGAATACTGCTTTGGAGTTGATGCTACAGATCAAGAGATAAAACTAAGCGATGAACATCCAGAATATAGATGGTTACCATATGAAGAGGCAAAAAAATTATTGAAATGGGATAGCGACAGAACAGCATTATGGGAACTAAATGAAAGATTAAAAAGAGACCAGTAGTATATTCTACTGGTTTTTCCAAAAATCACGATTTCTTCCATTATAAAAATTGTCTAAAATTAAATCAATAATTCTATAAACTTCAATAGCGTCAGAGCCATGACATATATTGTTATTAAAGTCATTATCTAATAATTCAGCATTAATAGCATTTACCATATTCTTTTCATATATAAGTGGCTCAGAGAACGAATATGTTTTAGTTTCATCTTTGGAAACCATAGTTAGATTACCACCACCTTCTATAGAAAATGTGAGATTTCCTTCAGTACCATATATTGTCATTAAATCAAATCTTCTATTTGAGATGAAGTTGAAATTAGCAGTACCAATAACATTTGATAAAGTTTTAAAATTAAAAGAAACTATATCTTCAGTATTGTGATAAGAGCAATGATTAGATACTATACTATAAACTAATTCGAATTTTCCAAAAAAGAACACAAGTAAATCAATAAAGTGAGGTGCTATATCAAAAAATCTACCACCTCCAGAAAGTTCAAGATTATATAACCATTTATGATTTAATAAAGAAACATTAAACGGTCTTTCACAAGTATATGTGATATTTATTATTTTTCCAATAGCATTACTGTCAATAATATTTTTTACTTGAACGAATTTGGGTAAAGTTCGTTTGTAATGGGCGACCCATAGTGGAACATTTTTCGTTTTAAAATATTCTATAATTTGACAAACTTCAATATAATTTCTAGCAAAAGGTTTTTCAATATATGTAGGCTTGTTATAGTCACAACATAGTTTTGCGTATTCTAAATGTGAACCAGGAGGAGTGCATATATATACAGCGTTAACATTTTTATCTGAAAGTAAATCTAATATATTGGAATAAAATTTATCTATATTATATTTTTCTTTGTTTTTTATGGCTTCATTAAAATTTCTTTGATGAAAAGCGTAAATTTTACTATTTTCAGTATTAAATGGTAAACCGTTTAAATTATTTTTCACTACATTTCCAAATCCTATTAATCCCCAATTTATAAAATTCATAATGATACCTCCAATATAAGTATAACATATTATAAGAAAAATAGAAATAAAAATATTTACTTTTAAGAAAAAATATGGTAAAATGATTATGTAATTCGAATAAAGCTTTTACTTTACGATTGGAGGGTAGAAACATGATGCAATATGTAGATACGATTGCAACAAAGAACAATATTCGGGAAAGGTTCTTTCCAGCAAAATCAGGAGTAAATGGGGATAGAGTATTTTTATCTGAAAATTTTGTTATTAAATTTTTCGAAGGAAGGAAAGAAAAGTATTATTCAAATGAATTGTTAATTTACAATAGATTGGACAGTGAATATAGATCTTCACTAATTGATGCTGGTGAAATAAACAGCATAAAATATATTGTGGTGACAAGGACAAAGGGTAATACACTTTATTCCATCTGGGGAAATTTAAACTCTGAAGAAAGAGAAAAATGTGTCAAACAAATAGCTAATATTCTTAAAGAGATTACAAAGATAGAACCTGCAAAAGTTATTGATTTTAGAACAGAGCTTACTCAATTATATCAAAATGCAATGGCGAGTGTAGAACTATCAAGTGATTTTTCGCGACGGATAAGAGCATTTTTTTCAGAAAATATAAGATATGTATCACAATATGAAAAAGGATATTTGTCTTACATTGATGTCCACTTTGATAATTTCTTATATTATGATGGAAAGATAAAGGCTATTGATTTTGAAGCTTTAAAAATTGCGCCGTTAGATTATCAGATGGATAGATGGTGTAGAATGAGTAGACACCCACACATTTATGCAAATAAGGCTGATAGATTAAAAATTAAAACTGAAGATTTTGCAGATATAGTATTATTGATGAAAAAATACTATAAAGAAGCATTTTCTTCTAAAAAGCAGACTGAAAGGCTACATTTGTATTCATTGATTTACAATTTAAATGTAA
This sequence comes from Erysipelotrichaceae bacterium, assembly GCA_022772985.1. Lineage (GTDB taxonomy): Bacteria > Bacillota_I > Bacilli_A > RF39 > UBA660 > RUG11198. The sequence continues at coordinate 3,145 of JALEZJ010000163.1, forward strand.
TGAAGAAACATCATTTTGAAGAAAGTGAGATGGTCGAACTACTTAACGAGGATATGTTCTTTTAAAAAAAGTACTTTTGAATATCGGATTATTCAAAAGTACTTTTTTAATTATTTTGTTCCTATGATCCAAGTTTTGAAGTATTCTTCACTAATTTTTTTATCCAAATACTTTTTCTTCATAACAGCTCCATCTTTTTTATATTTTTCAAATCTAGCAATTGCTTTATCAGTACCATAGTGAGAAACGGAACTAGCCAAAGAAAGATATCTTTTTCTATACATATCAAGCAATTTATCATCTTGTAATGACTTTTTATAAGTTAATTCTTTACCAATTTGTTTACAAGTTCTATTATTTTCAAAAACATTATTGCAATATTTAATATCCCTTAAATTATTTGGAATGAAATATTTTCCACAATTTTTACATTTTTTTATAGTATGATGTTTATCAGAAATAAATTCTTTAAATTCAATAGCTAGAATACTTTCAATATCAGAACTATAAAAACAATATGGTATATTGTGTATAGATAAATTAATTCCAGATAAATAATATGCACCAAAAGTAAAGTCCAATGATAAATCATTGATTAGTCCATTAATTTCTGAAAGATTACTATAGTTTAAATCATTATTGTTTTTTAAATTCTTATAATATTGTTCTTCGTATTCAGCATATAATTTAGGATTACCTTTCTTCAATTTGTCTAATTTTTCAAGTGCTATTGTAGCTTTTTGTTCAAAATAATCATCCCATATTTTTTCAAACTCTAAATGTTTTGGATTAATAGGTTCTGTATTAGCAGTATCAACTTCATCATTATCTACAATAGTTGCATCATAAGGCAAATTTAAATGCTTCAAAAAGAGATTTTGCATATATATGAATTCATCTTTTTCAGACCTCATAAATTGAAATAAATTAAGTAAATAATCATGTTCATTTAATTCTAAGTGTACAAAATTCAACCCATCTTTTTTCTTTTCAGGATATTTTAGAAAATAAATAGATTCATAGCAATATTTTCTAATAAAATGACCAATTCCAGTACCTTCAAAGTCAGTATTTAAAAAATTCAAAAGAAAAGTTCCTATTGGTACAATTAAACATTTAGACATAGGCTCAGAATAATAGATATTACCTTTATGAATCATATCTTTGTACAATAAATATTCAGTATTAGTAGTTTTATCAAATGCAATATAAAAATACATTAGTTCACTTCCTATCAAACAACCACAAATAAATAAAAAATTTTTTGCTATTGTATAGTGTTATTTTATAAATCAAACAATTATAATCGTGTTGTAAATTGTTTGATAATATTGTATTACAAAATATGGTAAAAGTCAAAAGAACATTGAAAAATATGCAAAAAGATTGATAATAATACAATTATTTTTTGCATCATAATTAGTTATAAGACATATAATGAAACTTCTATCTGGCTAACATGATGTAAAGGGGTAGCTCCTTAGAAAAGGAGAGGAGGGCAAATCTCCTATGTGAATAAAAAATCACTTATAACTAATAGTAATAAAATTAATTGATTTGTAATATGGTGTAAAGGGAAGTGAATTTATATGGACGAGTACATAGAAGAAAAAACAACATATACCAAAGACAATCAAGAATATACAGTAATAGCACGATGTAAAAAAGATAATAATATAGAAAAGATATATGAAATACTGAGTAGGTATGCTCTTCAAAAAATAAATAATAATTAAAAAATAGCAATTTATTTCTAAAAAAGCTGGATAATGTTAAAAATATTTTGTATAATCCTTGTTACATAAAGGAATAGTTGCTTTTGAAAAAGGAGAGAGTAACTATTATGGAAGATACAAAATATTATGTTGCAGGTTATTTAAGATTATCAAAGGAAGACGGTGATAAAGAAGAAAGTGATAGTATAGGAAGTCAAAGGAGTATTATAGAAACAAAGATAAGAGAACTTGGAGAAAATTTTGAGTTATTTGATTTATACATAGATGATGGATATACAGGATTAAATACAGATAGACCTTCATTCCAAAGGATGCTAAAAGATATCGAAAAGGGTGTAATAAACGCAGTTATTACAAAGGATTTATCAAGACTATCAAGAAATAGTTTTGAGGCGAATTATTACATAGAAATATACTTTTTAGAAAGAAACATTAGATATATTTCAATACTAGACAATGTAGATACTTATATGAAAAGTTCCAATAATGATATGATACAATTTAAAACTCTAATAAATGATTGGTATAGTAAAGATATTTCAAGAAAAGTAAGAAGTGGAGTTTGGGCAAGAAAAGAAAAAGGATTATATCTTGGAGCAAAAGCCCCTTATGGATATTCAAAAGCAAAAGAAAATAAAAACAAATTAGTAATAAATAATGAACAATCAAAAGTAATACAAAAAATTTTTAATATGTTTGATAGTGGAATTTTGCTGAAAGACATAGCAGAAAAATTAAAACAAGAAAAAATATATTGTCCAGATTATTATGATTTTGGAGGAGCAAAAAATGGAGATTACAATTGGAAAACCGAGGCAATAAAAAGAATATTAAGAAATAAAGTATATATTGGACATACCGAATATGGCAAAAAAATAAACTTAAGTTATAAATCAAAAAAAGTAAAAAATGTTCCAAGAGAGAATTGGCAAATTGTAAAAAATACACATCAACCTATAATATCAAAAGAACAATTTGAAAGAGTACAAACAAAATTAGACTTGCGAAAAAAAACAAAATATAAGAAATATTCATGGTTGTTAAATGGTTTAGTAGTATGTAAAGAATGTGGTTCTAAAATGGCAATAAAAGTTATTAGAGATAAAAAGGGTAATATCAAATCTATAAAAATTGTTTGTGGAAATGCAGTTAGAAAAGAAAATAAAACAGAATGTGCAAGAAAATATAAAGCAATTAATGAAAATGTGGTCAATGAAATTGTAACATCAAATGTTGAAAAAAAACTAAATCAAATTATTAATTGTGATAGATTAGAAAATATTATCATGAGCCAATATAAAGAAACAGGAACAAAAATTTATGATGAGGATATATGTGTTCTAAATAAACAATTAGAAAAAGTTGAAAAAACAATTAGTTCTTTATATGAAGATTATAAAAATGAGATTATTGAAGTGGATGATTATAAAAGATTTTACAAAGCAGAGACAGAAAAAAGAGTTAATATAAAAAATCAAATTAATAATCTTATACAGCAAAAAGAAAGCAAACCAACGATAACTAAAGAAAAGCTGGTAGCAATAGCCAAAGAATTAATAGATATAAAAAAGTGGAACATAGAACAATTATCAGAAATAATTTATAATATAGAAATTGATAAAGACAATCATATATATATCAATTACAAATATGATGTTATTTCAGCACTAGGAACGAATGTGATGAGTTCTACAGAGGAATTAAGTAAGGTGTAGTATGAAAGAATACAAAGCAGGAATTTATTTAAGATTATCAAAAGAAGATACAAATACTAATAATAGTATAGAAGCACAAAGAGATATTACTTCAAAATATGCTAAAGAACATGGATTTGTAATTGTAAAAGAATATGTAGACAATGGTTGGTCAGGAATATTAGATTCAAGACCAGCATTAAATGAAATGATAATTGATATAGTAAAAAAACACATTAATATGGTTATTGTAAAAGATTTATCGAGGCTTACAAGAGATAAAAATAAAACAGGATATTATACTGAGATTTTTTTCCCGGATAATGATGTAAGACTAATATCAGTAACGGAATTTATAGATAGTGGTGAAAGATACGAAATTGATGATACTATAATGCTAAGGGGAATAATGAATCAAAGTTATATTGCAGATATTTCTAAAAAGATAAAATCTGTAAAAACTGATATGAAGAAACAAGGAAAATATGTTGAAAAAAATGTACCTTATGGATATAAGAAAGATGAAGAAGATAAATACAAAGTAGTTATAGATGAAAAGGTCGCTGATAATGTAAAATTGATATATGAAATGTATTTACAAGGACATTCACAAGGAGAGATTGCAAAATATTTAACTAAAATGAAAATTAACACACCAAAGAAATATAAAGGACAAAAGGTAACAATTAACGAGTGGAGAAATGATAGTATAAGTAGAATTCTAAAAGATCCATTTTATACAGGAAAGATGATAATAAATAAAATATATACAGATTACAGAACAAAGAAAAAACATAAAACACCAAAAGAAGAATGGATTTTTAAAGAGAATACACATGAAGCGATAATTTCACAAGTACAATTTGACAAAGTACAAAAAATGCTGGAAGAAAAGTTTTATAAACCTAAAAACAAATATGAGTATTTATTAAAAGGATTAGTATATTGTGGACATTGTAGGGTAAGAATGCAATATAAATATAGAACAAGAACCAAAATAAGAAATAAGGTATTAGATAATCCTCAAAAATGTTGGTATTTTAAATGTAGAACGATTTATAAATTCCCTAGTATATGTGACAAAGGGCATACAATCATGGAGAGTACACTAAATGAAATAGTATTAAATGCTGTAAAACAAAAATTGAATACAATAAACATTGATATAGCCACAAATAAAATTACTGATGAATATAGAAAAAATGATATAACATATAAAGAAATGAAACTACTCAAAAACAGAGAAACAAAAATAGATAATGAATTGAAAAAGTTATATAGTAAAAGAGTAGATGGAAAAATATCAATAGAAGATTTTAAATCGCAATATGATGAACTAAAAAGCAAATTAAAAGAAACTAAAAAATGTTTAGAACAATTACAAGAAAAGAATAAAAACAAAATATCAGAAGAAAATTTAAAGAAAATTATTATGGACTTCAAGCAAGGTAAAGAATTTACGAATGAAATATTAAAACAATTAATAAACAGAATTGAAATATATGAAGATAAGAAAGTTGAGATAGAATTTAATTTTTAAAGTAATCTAATTATAGTTAGATTTTTAATTAAATATTAAAATGCAGTAAAAAACACCCATCAGATGAAGGTGCACAAAGTAGTAATGGAACAACAGAAGCAGAGACAAATTTAAAAATAACATTAAAAGTACAAAATTTGCTAGAACAAAGCGGATGCAATGTAATATTAACTCGTTCAGACGAAAATGCTATTTATGATTTAGATGCACAAACACTAAAACAAAAGAAAATATCAGATATTCATAATAGAGTAAAAATAGGAAATGAAAGTTCAGCAGATATATTTGTTTCAATTCACCTAAATAAAATACCTCAACAACAGTATTATGGATGGCAATGTTTTTATAAGCCAAACGATGAAAATAGTATAAAATTAGCTAAGCAATTACAAGAAAATTTAAACAAATCTATACAGAAAGAAAACAAAAGAGTAGCAATGAAATTGGATACAGTTTATATAATGAAACATGTTGAAATACCTATATCAATAGTAGAATGTGGATTTTTATCTAATCCAGAAGAAGAAAAACAATTATTAGAAGATACATATCAAGATAAACTAGCATGGGGAATTTACAATGGGATTATAGAATATTTTTATGAATGAGTTGCATTTTTATTGTAAAAATGATATATAATAAGTAGATGTTTAAAGGAGAAATAATTATGAATGATGAAAGAGAAAAATTTAAAGCTTCGCTAAAAGTACTTCAAGGAGGAGACAAAGGTAGAGAAAATTTAGAAATTGATATACCTATAGGTGGACCACAAATTGACATTCCACTAGAAGATAAAAAGAAAGAGAAAAAAGAAAAAGATACATTTGAATCACTT
>JALEZJ010000183.1 GCA_022772985.1 Erysipelotrichaceae bacterium
TGACACAATTGTAATTAATAATTTAAAAGAATTTTATAATATGGATTTTGAAAATAACTATTTTATTGCAACGACTCATATTCAAAAATTATTACATAAATTTCATGAAATAAGACTTGGATTAGCATCTAATTATCCATATATTAATACAGGAGTTCTTTTGATGAATTTAAAAGAATTAAGAAAAATTCCAATAGAAAAAGAAGTAATCCATTTTGTTAGAAAAAATGAAAAAAAATTAATGTTACCCGATCAAGATATCATCAGTACACTATATGGAAATCGAATTAAATTAGTAGAAAATTTAAAATATAATTTAGGTGAAAGATCGTGGAAATTACATAACCTCAATCATCCTAAAGAAAAAATTACGATCGGTTGGATAAGAAAAAATACAGTAATTATTCATTATTATGGAAGAAATAAACCGTGGAACAAAAATTATATAGGAAAATTAGATAACTTTTATAAAGAAATAGCAGAAGAAACATTGAAAATTAAATAAAAATGATTTATTAGAATCATCCATAACAAAGAAAAAGAAAAGCATTTTAATATAAAAAAGGTAGGAGTAAAATGAGTACGACCAAATTAAAAAGAAATTCATCTACAAAGAGATTTAAAAAAATTTATCTTGAGATAACCAATGCTTGTAATTTATCATGTGAGTTTTGTATTCAAAATCAAAGAAAAATAAAATTTATCACCATCCAAGAATTGAAACTCATCTTAGATAAATTAGAGCCATACACAAATTATTTATATTTTCATGTTTTAGGAGAGCCACTAATGCATCCAGATATTAATACCATAATTAATTTAGCTAGTCAAAAATTTTATGTAAATATTACTACAAATGGCTATTTAATAAATAAAATAAAAGAAAATCCTAACATCAGACAAATAAACATCTCACTTCACAGTTTTCATCCAAAGTATCAAATATCACTACAAGAATATTTAAAAAATATTTTTGATAGTATAGATAGTTTCATAAAAAATAATACTTATATTTCTTTAAGATTATGGGTAAAGACTCCTTATATGAATGAAATAAAGGCATACATCAATAAAAGATATCATTGCAATATAGAATTAAAGAATAATTCTTATAAAATCCATAATTATTTATTTATCAATAGCTTTCATTCGTTTATTTGGCCCGATTTAAAAAATAATTACTATAATGAAAAAGGAACTTGCTACGCTCTAAAAGAACAAATAGGAATTCTTTCAGATGGAACGATAATTCCGTGTTGTTTAGATAGCGAAGGAAGTCTTGCTTTAGGAAATATATATAAAGATGATCTAGACGAAGTAATATCGAATAAAAAATTTCAAAACATGTTAATCGGATTTAGAAACCATCAGAAGAGAGAAGAATTATGTAAACACTGCCAATTTATCTCAAAATAAACTACTAGTGAAAAAATATGTGAAAAATAAGACAAATATTCTTGACATTTCACAAAAGTAGTGCTAGAATATTAAAGCAAATGAAGGGGGATATATAATTATGAGAAAAAATTTAAAAAAATTATTTACATTATTCTTGCTATGTCTAACTTGCTTATCTACGGTTGTGGTAGCACATGCAGAAAGTGCACCAGGATCTCTTGCAATTACTAGCTATAAAGTATCAAATACACCAATGAGTTTTCCAGCAACTTTCCGTGCCAAAAAAACAAATGATGGTAGATATTCTTATTGTGCTTACTATGCAAAGACACCACCAACATCTGGTGTTAGCTATAGTAGAGGTAACGTAATTACAGATAACGGAATCAATTATATTCTAAATAAAGCTTATGGCATCAATGATGATTCTTCATTCTTTATTTACCAAACAGCACTTTGGGTATATATGGTAGATAAAGGAATTATGCAAGGGCCACATTATACACTAACAGTATTTAGATCACAAGTAAACAGTAGTAATAGTGCTACAGCAAATCAAATCAAAGCAATTGTAAATGAAGCTAAAAATTGTCCAGGATTTAATAAAAATGCACCTTCAATTAGTGTAGATACAAGTGCAGCTAAATTTACATTAGATTCAACTGGAAAATATTATGTTTCTGAAGGAATTAAAGTAGTAACTTCAGAAGGAGTATATAATGTGTCATTAACACAAGCACCAGCTGGTACAACAACAGAAAAGAGTGGAAGTACTCTTACCATTAAAGTTCCTGCAGATAAAGTAACGAATTTAAAAACAGATGTTTCATTTTCTGTAAGTAACTCAAAAGATATTTATACATCTTACTATTATAATCCAAGTAATTCTAAATATCAAATTATGACAGCAACCTACAAAGAAACAAAAACTGCTAGTGCTAACGGTTCTTTATCAATTGAAAAAAAAGCTTCACTTTCTGTCATTAAAGTAGATGCTTCTAGTAAAGAAGCAATTAGTGGAGCAGAATTACAAATTGTAAACAGTAGTGGAACTGTAGTAGATAAATGGACTTCAACAAATGAAGCTCATCCTGTCAGTGGACTAAGTGCTGGAACTTATACTCTAAAAGAAACAAAATCGCCAGATGGCTACAAATTAAGTGATGTTCAAATAAAATTTACTGTTGAAACAGATGGAACTGTAAAAGATAGCAATGGCAAAACGATCACTAAAATTGAATATGAAAACAATAAAACTGGTATTACTATTAGCAAACAAGATATTACGAGTCAAGAAGAAGTATCAGGCGCTCATTTAGTAATCAAAGATGAAACAGGGAAAGAAATTGCTAGTTGGGTATCATCTGATAAAAAATATATTATTCAAGGATTAGCAGCTGGAACATACACTTTAACAGAAACAATAGCTCCAGATGGATATATATTAAGTAAAGAAGAAATTACTTTTAAAATTGATGATAAAGGAAATCTATATGATAAAGATGGAAATGCTATTTCTCAAGTTGTAATGTATAATCAAAAAGAAAATACACCAGGTGGAGTATCTATTAGCAAACAAGATATTACCAACGGAAAAGAATTACCTGGGGCTACTTTAGTTGTAAAAGATTATAATGGAAATGTAATTGATACATGGGTATCTACTAGTCAACCACATATTATTTCAAACCTAGAATCAGGAATTTATACTCTAACAGAAACAATAGCTCCAGAAGGCTATATACTAAGTACAGAAACCATTACTTTTACAGTAAAAGATGATGGAAGTATCACAAAAGTAGTAATGTATAATTCTCCAAACACAAAAGATATTCCAGTAGAAAATACAGCATCCTATAAAACAATCACTTCTTCATTAATTGGTATTATGATTGTAATGATAGGTACTGTCATTCTAGTAAAAACATCTAAAAAGAATACATTAAATTAAAGAGTAAATAAAAAAGAAATTTGATGAAGCTGGTGCTTAAATGGCACTGGCTTTTTTCATGTGTAATAAATTCTTACATATCATAATTCTAGCTTTGGTTCTTTGTCAAGTAGTGTTGGTGGAGCCAAAAACTAATGATAAATGAACTTGATTTGAGAGAACTAGAAATAGTTCTCTTTAATTTTGTTTAATGGGGTTATAAATCCCTTTGACAAGCATAACTCTAGCTTTTAGATGACTAAATTTTTTATATCCACATGCAGCATGTTTAATGACGTTATTAGTACCTTCAACGATTCCATTAGAATATTCATAGTCAAATGAATTTAATATATATTCTTCAAGATTGTTAAATGTTTTTAATGCCTTTTTCATTTTTTTAGATATATTTTTATTTTTAATATTATTATGAACTATATTTAAATAAGTTTCTTTGTCTTTATTATTTACAGCTTTATCTATTCCTTGATATATTTGATAATCATTATAGAGAGTAGTATCAGTATTAATTAAATAAGTAACAATATCTTTTTGTGTCATTTCTTTTTTGAAGTGTTTGTTATATTTTTTATCAACATTATCTAACTCTGATTCTTTCTTAAGAAGTAATTTCCAATATTTTTTCATTTTTTTGTAATTAGGATTATTTTTATTACATAGTTTAACTCTAGTATTATCTAAGGCATTTCTAACTTGAATAATCACATGAAATCTATCAGAAATAAGAGTAGCATGTTTAAATAAAGAATGCATTAATTTATAATAGGATTTATATAAATCCATAGTTATAATTTCTACCTTATCTCTTTCTTGTCTAGAGTATCGTTTAAAATACTTTTCAATATCTATAGATAATCGACTATTATTTATATCAAAGATATTACGATTTTCTTGATTTACAATAATGAAAGCCATTTTAGAAATAGTATCTTTTGTAGCATTAAATTCATCAATTCCCATTTTTTTAGGAAGTTTTCCATAATTTTTAACTAATTTATCTTCAGATATTTGATCTAGAATTCTATTAACATGATTTGGTGATACGTTATTTCTTTTTGCAATATCTTTTTCAGAACCTTTTTGCATTTTTGCATAAGTTCTAATTTGATATTTAAATTAGTATCATTAGATATTTGTTTGTGGAAATCAACTACATCAGTAGAAACAGTGAGAGTTTTGTTACAATTTTTACAGTAAAATCTTTGCTTGTCAAGAATTAATAATGAATTAAAACCACATACTTTAGTAATTTTAATTTTACAATTTCTTTTCCAATTCCATTTGATGATATCATCAAATCCTTTATTAAGACATCCACATTTAGGGCAACATTCTGGAGTATAAGTAAGATATCCATGAAATATTTTAGTTTGAGTGTCGTTAATATTTACAATTTCTAGACAATTTTCATAAAAATGAATCAGGATAAATTCATAAATTAAGAAAAAATTAACCTCTATACTAATTAATTATACTAGAAGCATGATAAAATTAAAGGTTTAAAAATGCATCAATATATGTTACTATTAATATAGGTAGGACGGCGATAACTATGAAAAAAATGGAAATTAATTTAACTTCTGACGAAATAAAATTATTAAAGAAAGAAAAAAGACAAAATCCTAAAGAAAAAGTTAGAAATAAAGCAAAAGTATTACTGCTAAGAAATGATGGGTATACAGAAAGAGAAATAATCCAAAAGACAGATTTAACCCCTGCAACAATAGTATCATATGTTAAAGCTTATTTAGTTGATGGAATTGATAGTATTTATAAAACAAAATGCAAAGGACAAAAAAGTCTATTAGCTCCATATAAAGAAGAAATACTTAATGATTTTAAAAAAGAACCTCCGACTACTCGTGATGAAGCAAGACAAAGAATTTATGATAAATATGGCATCAAAATAGGAAGAACAGCCATAGGAAACTTTCTAAAAAAAACGGGTTATCCTACAAAAAATCAAGAAGCATTCCAGCAAAGGCAAAAAAAGAACAACAACAATTATTTTTGGATTTAAAGATATTACCGTTACTAAATGCGGCAATAAAGAGTGAAATTGAGTTGTATTTTGGGGATGCGGTTCACCTAATATATGGAGCGGAACTTGGTTATTGTTGGTGTATAGAGAGGCATGAAGTAAAATCAGCCTATGGTAGAAAAAGATTTAATGTGATGTGAGCTTATAATGCAGTAACAAGTGAAACTACAGTTGTATCAAATGATACTTATATAACATCAACAGAAATAATTGAATTATTCCAGCTTTTACGCGAAAAAAACGGAGATAAAAAAGTTGTAATAATTCTGGATAATGCTAGATATCAAAAATGTAAATTAGTACAGGAAAATGCTAATAAATATGGCATAATCATAGAATATTTGCCTTCATATCCTCCTAATTTAAATTTAATCGAAAGGCTTTGGAAATGGTTGAGAAAAAAATGTTTATGTAACAAATATAAAGAAAATTTCCAGGAGTTCTGTAATGATATTTTGGATACTTTATCTAAAACAAGCAACGAATTTATAGAAGAAGTATCCAGTTTATTAAGTCATAAGTTTCAAATATTAGGAGACTAAAAAATATTCTATAGTTTTATGGTGTCACTAGTATAGCAATTTTAGCATTTGTCTCTTTCTTATAAGAAGACATTTCTTGTTTCATATCAAATAATAAATTCAATAATTGTTCATTGTTAGCAGTTTGTACCATAAGAAACATCTCCTTTATCTTAGTATAATTATAACCAAAAATAAAATAATTTTAAGGGGATGTTCAAAAATAAAAGTCACAATTTATGGAGTTATTATTAGACTCCATTTTTCTATACCTTCTTCTCTATAAACGGTTTATTTTCTAGTTTAATCATTTCTTCTTTATCTATTGTAATTCCTTTTTTATATTTCTTTTCTATAAAATACGATTGTGTTTGGATTCCTTTCCAAGTTACTCTATTAATTGTGTTGATCAATTCATCAATTGTGTTAATAATCAAGCCACTCCATGACAATTGAAGTCTTGCCAATATCTTTCTATCATATTGTATTTAGAATGGTACGGTGGATAATAAGCTAATTCAATTGAAATCTTGTATTTTTTTACTAAACCTATCAAGCACTTTATCCATAGTGTTCTTCTACTACTATTTTCTGGTCCATTATCTAAAAATATAATTAATCTATTAATATTAAACTTTTCTTTCTTTTTGATTAGATAGTCTTCTACACAATCAACTTTAAAACTTGCAGTAGAAGAATATTTGTTACAATATACGAAAGTTTCATTTGTCTTTAAGTCTAATATTCCAAAAGGAACTACAGTACAATCAAAATTAGTATCATGATCTAATGCTTCTTTTTTAAACCAAGAATAGCCATTATCACTAATATTTCCTATCTTTTTTCTATTTTTATCATCTATAGAAATTACAGCAGTTCTATCATTAGATTCAAAAGAAAATTTTTTTGTTTCATTTATATTTTCAAATATAGCATCAGTTTCAGGCATCTTGTCTAATACTTTTGTCTTTTTTACTTTTTGAATTTTATATCCTAAGTCAGTTAATATTCTAAGTAATGTAGTTCTACAAGGACATGATTTGTGATTATAATAATATTTCTTAATCAATTCTTTTCTTAAGTTCGTTAAAGATAAATTTACAAAAATGGCTTCAGTTTTAAAATGAGAATCAGTATATTCGTAACCTTTAATAATTTCTTTAACTTGATCAATTATTTCAGGATTTTTTTCTTCAACTTTTTTTCTACCTCTAAATTCTAACGATAATTGCTGAAAATCACTTCTATTAATGAACAGTAAGTAACATTTCTTTATTTTTCTAAAACAATGTCCAAAAATATTAGCAACACTAGTAATTACTCCTTTACCTAAATCAGCAACTAATGCCCCAATAGCTAAATCTCTTTCTATTCCTTTTGACATTTTTTTAATTGCAACAATTCGATTTTTGTGATACTTTTCAATATTTTGTGATATACTCATATTAACAACTTCTTTCGTGATTATTTTTTTTGCTAATATAATTAAATCACAAAATTAAAGAAGTTGTTATTTTTTTTGATTAAATTTATCATTTTATAGTATGACTTTTATTTTTGAACAATCCCTAAAGTCTAAAAATATATCAATAAATATGATAAAATAATAAATAATGCAAAAAAGATAGAATTTTATCTATCTTCACACTGACTAGTTACGATTTATTTGTTGATAAATCCCATTTCTTTGAATTTTTCGATTACTTTGCTACTTGAAAGATCGCCTTCTAATCTATCCATTAGGCTTGTTTCTTTTCCATTTTGAAAGAACATGGTAATGGGAGTAGCGTTATTTAAATTAAATTTTTCTAAGAATTCTTTTTTTTCTTTTTCTTCATCGTAATCAATGTAGTAAATATCTATTCCATACTCTTTAGCAATTTTAGTTAATTTTGGTTTATAATCATTACAATGTGAACAAGTACTTTGGCTCACTACTAGAATGAAAGTATCTTTTTGTTCTACTTTTTTATTTATTTCAGGGTAAGTTATTTTTATTAGTTCTCCTTCTTTTGGAGTTATTATATAATTTATTATTAATATAGATAGAATGATAATAAAAGTTATGATAGATATTATAAATATTTTATTTCCTTTTTTCAAATTATTCACCTCTTTATTACTATATCATTTTTTTTATTATTTGACAATTCTAAGGAAAGTTCTTTTTGGGATAAAGGGTGTAAAAAATTTTTAGGGGCAAATTAAATGAGTGTGTTATAATATTTACTGAATAAAAGGTGGTTAAATATGAATGCACAAAAACTAATTGGAATTGAAATTAATAAATTAGATAATGAATTTAATAAATTATTA
>JALEZJ010000186.1 GCA_022772985.1 Erysipelotrichaceae bacterium
TTCCTTCCTGTTTCATTCCAGCATGTTCCATCACTTTCCCACTAGCAGGATTATTTTCAATATATTTGACATAAATAAGTTCTACTTCTGCTTTCTCAAATAAATATTTGATAACCGCCTTTAATGCCTCCGTAGCATATCCAAATCCCCAAAATTTTTCTCCGTAGCAATAACCTATCTCACATGTTCCAAATATTAGAAATCAAGTAACTACATCTAAAGATCCTATTAATTCATATGTATCTTTTATTTCTACAATCCATCGATAAGGATTCAAACCCTCATATTCTTATTCCCATTTTTCATATTGCTTTTTAGTAACTTCAACACTTCCATGCCTCTTCCATAAAAGATATTTCGTAACAGACTCACTATTACACCAATTATAGTAAGCAACACTTACATCTTCTTTTGTTAATTTTTTTAATAATAATCTATTTGTTTCTATATTTTTCGTCCCTACTGACTTCATAGTTCATCTCTTTTTTTTATTTTTTTCAAAATTCCTTTTTTTAAAGAAAAACACTCTCCAATATAAGTTCCATTCTCTCTATATATACGTTTCATATTAATATTTTACTTTTATAGTTTTGTTTTTTCTACATAACTACTACCTAAACCTTTTACTATTTTCTCCCCTTAGGTTGAGATTCTACAAAATCTTGATAATAATCTTCAATCGTAATAATATTATCTTTTTCTTCTAACAACGGACATAGTAATATATCCTCAACTTTATCTATTGTTCCTTCAACGTAAATTTGGGAAAAAATACGCAAAGCATTAACATAATCTATATCTCCATCTTGTATCAAACTTACTAAATTTCTAGATAATTTTTCACTTTCTATATCTGGATCTAAATACTTTGAATCTAATTTTTTCAAGAAATAGGAGTTATATCCTAAAAATTCAGTATCAAATATATCTTTTTTTGCAATATTTTTATTATATAAATTGACATAATTTGCAGCTAAACTATAACCATTATCAGGAGTATATGAAAAATAACACCATCCATTTCCTAACTCTCTTTTAAAAAAGTTATTCATTTCTGGTAACCTTGCAAATTCCATTGCTTCATTTTCTGTATTAGCTTCTTCAATAGAAGAATACACAAATCCTCTTTGAGGTTCATAATCAGTACATATTTCATATTTTTCATTTCCATTTAATTTTAAAATATTATATTTATCTGAAAGTGTCTGAAAATATTTTACCTTTTCCATAAAAATATTTGTTTGCTTCCTTAAATACAACTCTTCATCTCCATTATATTTTTCTCTTAAAATAGTAAAATCACATTTTGGAATTATAATCGTATCAAGATTAATACTGTTATAATTATCATGCATTGCATGTCCAACTTCATGATACAAACTTTTTATATATAACAAACTTTTTATTAATGAATTTTCGACTTTATCATATCTATCTGTTCGAATGTTGATTTCTCCATGATTAAAAGTATATTGATTTCCTACATAACTACTTGTATGGATTACTTGAATATTTTGAATTAATTTGTTAATTAAATAATCTAACACAGAATATTTACCATCTTGTGGTTGAATTATATAATATGGATACTCATCTTCTCTAATAGAAATGTATGGTTTAACATTCTTATACTTTAAATAAACATTACATATATATAAGAACATCATTGTGATTATGGTATCCTTTGTGGCATCATTTTCAGGATTAACAAACATTGAATATATATTTTGAAAATTACTTATTTTATCTATTTCATTTTTACTCATCTTGTCTAGATAACTAAAATATTTTTCTCCATTTGGAAGAAATGAATTACCTAATATATCTAATATGTCGTTATAATTAAATTTATCTTTTGTCATTTATATAAACCTCTTTCTTTTTTATTTTTTTCAAAATTCCTTTTTTCAAAGAAAAACACTATCCAATATAAGTTACCTTTCCTTCTTCATCTACTCTTAATGCAGAAGATTTTGGTAAACAAATAATTTCATTTTGAAATAACTCTGGATATAAATTATTTTGATTATATTCTTGATTCTCTAAATCAAAATGAAGTTCTATATTAATATCTACTAAACCAATTCCATCATATCAAACAGTCTCTTTTACATCTTCATCTTTGATACATAAAGTATGAACGTCCATATTAATAGTTCCAGCACTAATACCTATCATAACATCGCTTCTATTTCTTAAAATATCAATTAAACCATACTATTTAATACACTTTATTTGTTGCAACAATAAAATAATTCTCTTGATAATTCAATTCATTCTCTCAAACTTTTTTCCAAAGAAATAGACTCTAGATACCCATTATCAATAATACCTTTATAAGTCTTTTTCCAACCCATTACATTAATTCTAGCTACATTCTTTCTGGAACTTTTATTGCTAATATATCTAATAACATTTTATTTACTTCATATACTATTTTCGATAATCCTAACCATGATGTTCTCTTTTAAACATTCTCCTCGGTTAATATCTTAATTTCATTATAAAAATTATTATAAGTACTATTCAAACTATATAAATATTCACAAATTTCACTTAATGATTTATT
>JALEZJ010000209.1 GCA_022772985.1 Erysipelotrichaceae bacterium
GCTAAGGAAGTTTTACCAGTACCAGAGATACCTTGTAAGATTACTAGTTTGGTAGAAGCAAGTGCTGAGATAAATAATCGAATCATTTCTGGTTTATAGTAAAGTCTTAACTGAGATGCTGCAAAGTTTCTAAAATTGTCGACTAATTCTGGTAGGGTAAAATTGTTATTATAGTTTTGAACTTTATAATTAGCAAATGCTTCATCAATAGAATGTAATTTAGGAAATCTGATACCTTCTCCATCTGGAGTAGCATCTTTTCCTGTATTATCCTCTCCTTCTTCAGTATCTGTTTCTCCTGGTTTTAGGCCTAAGTGTGATACTTTCATAGCAAGGATATCTTCTTTTTCTTTAACTAAACTAGATACTTCGTCATTTAAAGTGGCAACTTCTTCTAGTAATTCTTCTTGTTCCACTAAGGTTTTGCGAAAGCGAATGTATTTTCTTACTAAAAAATAGATAACTAAGATAATTAGTGCTAGTAATAATACGACTAAAAAGATAGCAATAGCAACAAAAGCCCATTCTGGTCCATTGAAGTCTTCTTTATAAAAATTAATGACTTTAATATAGGAAGTTACATCAAACATTTGTTTTACTCCACCTAAAAGTCCAGTAAAAATCATTCCAATTCCATTGAAAAACTGCATTAAAAATTCATATAAAAATCTTAAATAGGTATCCATACTGCTTACCTCCTACTCTTCTATTACGTTTCTTTTACTAGCGAGACTTATATTTTTGTAACTAGCGTCTGGTAAAATGATATAGTGAAATATATCTAGGCTAGATAATGGTTTAGGATTTTCTTTAAAGTAAGAATCTAATATCACTCCAAAACTAAACCCATCTTTGATATAGTCATAGATTTCATCTTTCTTATTAATAAAATCTTGGTAAGTTATTTTTAATGTAATACGTTCTTTGGCGATATCGTTATCGATAATGTTAAAGAGTTTCTTTGTCTTTTCTTTCTTTTCCATGATACTAGGAAAAAAATCTACTAAGTATTCTTTTTTTGTAGTACCTTCAATGATAGTTTCTAATAGTTCTTTAGATACTAAATAATATTCAATAAATAGTCTATCTTCCAAAATAAGTCCACTGTTATAAACTTTTTCTATGGCTTTATCGCTAAAAATATCAGGTATTTCTACACGATGTTTTAGGGTAATATTATAGACATTTTGGATGTTTCTTTTCTTTTTTTCTAAATAGAAGTCTTCTGTTTCCAGAGCATTTAGGAAGTCCAATCTCTTTTTTTCATTTTCACGAACTAATTTACTAAATTCACGGATAAAGTCTTCTTCATGGATGTTTAATTTTTCTACTCTTATTTGATTCAGTTCTCTGATGTAGGCTTTTATGTCATCTTTTGCTTTGAAGTTTTTTACGCCATCTAAATAATAAAACATTTTGAATAATTCTAGCATAAACTTTGATGTTTTGGTGGGAGTTTTTTCATAAGTATTATTTAGGTAATAATTTAGATTGGCTTCTAGGGTAGATTTGACTTCTTTTTCTTGGTTGTAGTATC
>JALEZJ010000016.1 GCA_022772985.1 Erysipelotrichaceae bacterium
GTTTAAAATTATCTAAAGATTTTAATAGATTAAGTAATTCACAAAATCCTTCGTTGGTGTTTGCGAAAGATAAATTTTCTTGAATTACTTCTCCTGTTTCAGTACAAATGAAACAGTCATGTTTGTATTTTGAAATATCAAGACCAACATAATACATAAAAACACCTTCAATTAGTTTTTAATATTTGCACTGTATGTTCTACACAAGACTTCTATTTATGTATTCACGTAGGATATAAAACGTCTAAGCGTTAACTAACTAATTACCAATAGAAATAAAAGCCTGTGGTAAGTGTCACTTCCAACCAGTCAAAGCTGTAAAAAAATAGATACAAATCCACAGTACTTAGATATTATAACTCCAAATAGTTATAATACAAATTATAAAGAAAGGAGTTTCTAATATATGTGAAAAAATCACATAATTAGATTATACGTGTAACAGATGAATTTAACAATAATTTATATAATTTTATTAGGAATAGGGCTCATTAGTTTTTTTATCTCTTGGAAATTAAAAAATAAACTAGCTAAAGTAATGACAGGTACGATTACTTGTATTTGTATTATTTTAGGATGTATATTTTCTTTTGAACCATTATTAGATGCTATTCATTATGGCCTAGATCTACAAGGAGGATTTGAAGTATTATATGAAGTATCTCCTATCGATAAAAATGATAAATTAGATAGTGACATGCTCTATAATACTTATAAAGCTCTTTTAAAAAGAATTGATATCTTAGGAGTTAGTGAACCAGAAATTACAATTGAAGGAGACAATCGTATTCGTGTCAAATTAGCAGGAGTTACGAACAAAGAAGAAGCTAGAGAAGTATTATCCTCAACTGCCTCTTTAACTTTTAGAGATACTTCTAACCATTTATTAATGACTAGTGAAGTATTAGGCGGAAATGCCAAAGTATCAACAGCTCAATATGGAAAACCTGCTGTTAGCTTATCCATCAAAGACAAAGATAAATTCTATGATGTAACTAGTAAAGTATCTAAAATGACCAATAACATGATTGTAATTTGGTTAGATTACGACGAAGCAACAGATAGCTATTCCAAAGAAAAAGATAGATGTGGCTCTTTAAGTAATTCACACTGCCTAAGCGCTGCAACCGTTAGTCAAGGTTTTTCCAGCGATGTTATCATTAGTGGTAATTTTACCGAAGAAGAAGCCAGTAGTTTAGTAGAATTAATTAATTCAGGTGCATTGCCAACCAAATTAGAAGAAATTTCTTCTAGAACAGTAGAAGCTTCTTTTGGAGAAGCTAGCTTAAATAAAACGCTAATTGCAGGTTTAATTGGTATTTGTATTGTTATCGCGATAATGATAGCTGTTTATCATTTTGCAGGATTTATTGCTTCCATTGGAATTCTTTTATATGCTAGTCTAACTTTTATTATCTTCTATCTAATTAATGGCGTTTTAACATTACCTGGAATTGCAGCTATGCTCTTAGGAATAGGCATGGCAGTCGATGCTAATGTTATTACTTTTGAAAGAATCAAAGATCAACTAAAAATTGGTGCGGATTTAAAAGATGCTTTTCATACTGGAAATAAGTCTTCCTTAACTAGTATACTAGATGCCAATATTACAACGATGATCGTAGCAATCATTCTCTTTATCTTTGGAGAATCTAGTGTAAAAGGGTTTGCAACCATGTTAATTATTAGTATCATTGTAACCATCTTGGTAATGGTAGTCTTAGTAAAATTAATTCTAAGCCTATTTGTAAAAATAGGATACTTTGAAAATAAACCAAATCTTTTCTTAGGAGTTTCTAAAAAGAAAATAATAGTATCTGAAGATATTAGAATTCCATTTCAAAAACTAGAATTTGTAAGAAATAGAAAATACTTCTTAACTATAACAGTTCTTATCATTATCATAGGTTCAGTAATTGCTATCACAAAAGGAGCTAATTTAGGAATAGACTTTACTGGAGGAACTACCATTACGGTATCTACAAATGATAAAGTAACCTTATCTTCGTTAACGAATGACATCAAAGAGTTAAATTATACCATCAAAAAAACTGAAAAAACATCAGAAGATATTACGATTACAATTGATGAAGTATTAGATAAAGATAGTATTAGTACATTATCAAGTTCTCTAGAAGAAGAATACAATACCAATACCGATATCTATACAGTCAGTAAAGTAGTAAAACAAGAATTAACCAAAAATGCCATTTATTCATTAATGATAGCATCCATTGGAATTTTAATTTATATTGCTTTTCGTTTCAAATTCAATTATGCAATAGCTGCTATTATTGCTTTAATTCATGATGTAACTATGATTATCCTATTCTTCTGTATCTTTAGATTAGAAATCACTAGTATCTTTATTGCAGCAATCTTAACAATTATTGGTTATTCAATTAACGATACCATTGTCACTTTTGATATGATACGAGAAAATTACTTAAAAAGAATAGAACTTAAGAAAGAACATAATCATAGTAAAAAGAAAAAAGCAACTAAAAATAGTAAGAAAACAGAATCAGTCATAACATCTACCTTAAATGAAGAAGAATTAATTGAACTAGTAAACGATAGTGTAAGAATTACATTCTTTAGAAGTATTTTAACAACCTTAACAACCATCTTACCAGTAATCTGTTTAATGCTATTAGGAGCAAGAGAAATTGTTAACTTTAATATTGCCCTATTAGTAGGCTTCATAGCAGGAGTATATTCTTCTATCTATATCTCAAATCAAATCTGGCTAATGCTAGAAATAATAAATTTAAATAAACCCAAAAAAGAAAAAAAAGATGACGATGACGAAATCAATGAAATACAAGTAAAAGGAGTTAACTGTTAACTCTTTTTTCTTATCTTTATTGACAATACAGAAAATAAAGTTTAATATTTTATTTATGAATGGAAGTGATATGATGTTTGAAGAACAAAAAAAAATTACGATTGAAGATTTAATTTCTAAATTCAAAGAATATAATAATAATGAAGAAGAAATAGATTTAATTAATAAGGCTTATGAATATGCCAATAGAAAACACTTTGGAGTAAAAAGAATTACAGGTGATGATTATATTACTCATCCCTTAAATGTGGCAATGATTTTAACAGATATCAATGCTGATTCTGCTTGCCTAACCGCGGCTTTATTACACGATACAATTGAAGATACCGATAGCACCAAAGAAGAAATCACCAAATTATTTGGAAGCGAAGTAGCCTTATTAGTAGATGGTGTCACTAAAATCAATAGACTCCACTTTTCAAATGCTGGAGAACAGATGGCAGCCAACCAAAGGAAAATATTAGTAGGTTTGTCAGAAGATGTTCGAGTAATTATTATTAAATTAGCCGATCGTCTCCATAATATGAGAACCCTTTATGTTATGCCAGAAGAAAAACAAAAGAAAAAAGCCAGAGAAACTCTAGAAATCTTAACTCCCGTAGCCGATAGACTAGGAATTAATAAAATTAAAAGTGAACTAGAAGATTTATCACTTCGTTATCTAAAACCAGATGTTTATTTTGATATTGTTGAAAAATTAAATGCCAAGAAAACAGAAATGGATGATGACGTCAACAAAATGTTAGAAGAAGTATCAAGCTTATTAAACGAACATCATATTAAACATGAAATTTTTGGAAGAAGTAAGAGCATTTATAGCATTTACAAAAAGCTAGACAAAGGAAAACGCTTCAATGATATTTATGATATCTTAGCTCTTCGAGCATTAGTGGATACAGAACAAGAATGTTACTTAGCACTAGGATTAATCCATTCTAAATATAAACCAGTACCTAATCGTTTTAAAGACTATATCGCAATGCCAAAGACAAATTTATATCAATCACTACATACTACTGTTTTTGGAGTAGATGGAAAACTATTTGAAATTCAAATACGTACCCATGAAATGCACAAAGTAGCCGAATATGGTATTGCTTCTCACTGGTCTTATAAAGCCCATGGAAGTGTCAAAACCGTAAAAGATTCTATGGAAGAAAAACTTCAAATATTTAGAAGTATTATGGAATTAAATGAAGACTCCGATACTCCAGAAGAATTTATCAATAATATCAAACAAGACGTATTACCAAATGACTCTATTTATGTCTATACTCCTAAAGGAGATGTGATTGAGTTGCCAGTAGATTCCACACCTGTTGATTTTGCCTATAAAGTCCATAGTGAAGTAGGAAATACTTTAGTAGGAGCTATTGTCAATGAAAATATTGTTCCATTAGATTTTCATCTAAAAACTGGCGACATTATTAAGGTGAATACTAGTAAAGCAAGTCGAGGCCCAAATAAAGATTGGCTAAATTTTGTAGTAACAAGTCATGCTAGAAATAAAATTAAATCTTTTTATAGCAAGATTGATAAAAACGAAACCTTATCTCGTGGACAAGAATTATTTACTAATGAATTAAGAAAAAACAATTTACCAATCAATGAAACATTAAATAGCCAAGAATTAGAAAAAGTTCTAGAAGAATTAAAATTAAAAAATGTAAATGAATTATATATAGATATAGGAAGCAATAAATTTACTGCACAATCAGTAATCAAATTATTAATAAAAAAAGATCAAACAGAAGATATCACTACCAAAATTAATGAAAGTACCAATCGACCAATAAATACCAAAAATGACATCTTAGTAGAAGGGTTAGGAGACGTAAAAGTAAATTTAAGTGGTTGTTGTAAACCAATTCCAGGAGATAATATCGTAGGATACATTACGAAAGGATCCGGTATTACCGTGCATAGAACCATTTGCCAAAATATAACCAACATAGATGAAAGACTAATTACAGTAAAATGGAACCAATCCCTAACCAAAAAATATTTTACAGATATTATTATTTATACCAATACTTCAGATAATTTATTAGATATTATTACAAAAGCCAGTCTAAATAGTATTACCATTGATAGCATCTCAACCATCAACAAAAGTGACTATAAAGTATATAAATTGACTATTTTAGTAGAAAATGTAGAAAAATTAAATAAATTTATCATAGACTTATCTAATTTACCTTTCACATTAAAAGTAGATAGAATCTTAAAGTAGTTTTTTACAAGAATCTAAAATACTTATTTAGAATATTTCTTCAAAAAAGACCAAAAATTCTATCAGTATTTTCTAAGAAGTAACAAAAAATTACTTCTTTTTTCCTTTTATAAGCATATATTATATTATTAAGTTAACTAATAATTGATAAAAATTACAAAAATACTAGACAAAATGCAATTTATAGAGTATAATTTTAAACCGGGCCTAAAAAAACTATAATAATTCTTAATCGCCCAAAGGAGGAGATAGTATGGTAGATAATGAGTTATATAATTTATTTACAGAGTATGGAATAGCATTAAGTAGTTTACAATATCAATTAAACGATCTAGTCAAAGCATTTACCAAATTAGAAGAAGATAATCCAATCGAATATCTAGAATCCAGAATTAAATCAGCTGCTAGTATTGAAGAAAAATTACATAAATTAAGTAAACAAGAACATAAAAACTATACCTTTAATGCCAAAGATATCGAAAATAATTTAAATGATATTGTTGGAGTTAGAATTGTATGCCCATTTTTAAGTGATGTCTATCAAGTACTAGCGACCATCAAAGAATCCTTTCATATCACAATATTAGAAGAACGTGATTATATAAAAAAACCCAAAGAAAGTGGGTACTCAAGTTATCATTTAAAAGTATTAGTTCCTATTACGATACCTAATACCAAAAAAATAAAACAAGTAAAAGCTGAAATTCAAATTAGAACAATTACCATGGATATGATTGCTAGTTTAGAACATAAATTTTATTATAAAAAAAATATATCTTTATCTCCGCAATTAAAAAATAAACTAAGTCAAATCATCCAGTATTGTAATCGCGTCGAAAGAGATTTAAATAATGTCTTACTTCAAGAAAAAAAGAAAAAAAATATATCCAAAATTTATAAACCATTACCACGATTTATGAAAACAGAAGAATTTTCTAATTATTTACTACTTCATCAAAAAGCTTTAGACATAATAGAAGAAAAATTAAATCACTTTAGTGAAGACTATTTAGAGCGAAGCAATCGAAAACCCTTTGAACATACTAAATGCAGAATCAAATCCAAATATCGAATGATGGAAAAATTAGAGCGTCAACAAATCGCGACAAATTTCCAAAATTTAAATCAATATGTTCATGATATTGCTGGATTCCGAATTGTATGCCCCTTTTTAGAAGATGTCGAAAGTGTAATTAATGCCTTTTATGAAGATAAAACCATCACGATAATCGAAAAACAAGATTACATGAAAAATCCTAAAGAGAATGGTTATACCAGTTGTCACTTATTAGTTTTGGTACCAGTTCCAACGAAATATGGCATCCTCAATGTAAAAGTAGAAGTCCAAATTCGTACGATGTGTCAAGAAATGTGGGCTATCTTACAAGAAAGATTATGTTATCAAAAAACAGTAGATGAAGAGATTGAAGAAGACTTAAAAAGATTATCTCCAGTTTTAATGGATATTGATTATAACATGAATGAGATGATTAAATATTCCCTAGAACAACAGAGAAATAAAGAAAGAAAAGTACTAAGTAAATCAATTTAGTTCTTTTCTTCTTTTTTTGACATATTTTTTATTAGGTGATAGAAATGAAAAAATTATCATTCATGGTAATACTTTTATTATGCTTATGGATTCCTTTTGTCTATTGTGAGGAAACAACTCCATCAAATAGTAATCAAGAAGAAGGAACAACTGGAGACTCTACCAATCAATCAGAAAACTCATCTACCCAAACTGACGTAAGTCTAAATTTAGCCAGTAACGCCAAAAGTGCCATTATGTTAGAAGCCTCAACAGGTAAAATTATTTATGAAAAAAATTCAGAAGAGAAACTTCCAATGGCTTCTATGACTAAAATGATGACCTTACTTCTCATTATGGAAAACATTGAAGATGGCAATCTAAAATGGGATGAAATGATTACTGCATCAGAACAAGCAGCTTCGATGGGAGGTTCACAAATTTTTTTAGAAGTAGGAGAACAAATGAGTGTGGAAGATATGGTCAAAGGCATTTGTATTGGTTCTGGAAATGATGCAGCAGTAGCCATGGCTGAACGAATTGGTGGAACAGAAGAAAATTTTGTTAAAATGATGAATGAGAAAGCTAGTAAATTAGGACTAAAAAACACACACTTTGAAAATTCCTGTGGATTAGACTCAGATAATCATTATTCTAGCGCCCACGATATGGCGATCATCGCCAAAGAATTGGTCAGGCATGAAAAAATCTTAGAGTATACAGGAACATATGAAGATTATCTAAGAAAAAATACTGATAATAGCTTTTGGCTTGTAAATACCAATAAATTGGTTAGATATTATCAAGGGGTAGATGGATTAAAAACAGGCTATACTAGTACTTCTGGCTATTGTATTACAACCACTGCTAAAAGAAATAATATGAGATTAATCACTGTAGTAATGGGAGAACCATCTTCCTCTATTAGAAATAGCGAAACAACAGCCATGTTAGATTATGGATTTAACACCTATCAAATTGATATCATTCTATCCAAAGACACAGTACTTTCTAAAGAAAAAGTAACATTAGGCAAACAAGAATATGTTGAAATAGTACCAAAAGAGGATATCAATATCTTAAATACCAAAACTGGAACCAAACGAAATGTAACTTACGAAGTACAATTAGATAACATAAAAGCTCCAATAAAGGCAGATGATTCTGTAGGAAAAATTAATATTATAGAAAATAATCAAACTATTATGACAATTGATGCAACCGTAAAAACAACCGTTGAAAAAGCCAGCCTTTTCACCTCTTATTATAGAGACTTAGTAGATATGATGAAGGGAAGCCTATGAATAAGCTTCTTTTCTTTTTGTGAAAGGTACAAAAAAAGATAAGAATACTTTAAGATACAACTTTATTAAATTGGAAGAATTGTGTTACAATAGTAATAAGAAAGTGAGGAATAAGGATGAGTTATTTAAGTTTAAAAAAAGTAAGCAAAACCTATCAATCAGGAGAAATCAAAGTAAAAGCATTAAAAGATATCACTTTTGATTTAAATGAAGATGAATTTGTAGTGATATTAGGTGCTAGTGGAGCGGGGAAAACAACCCTTTTAAACCTTTTAGGCGGAATGGATACTGCTACTAGCGGAGAAATAGAAATAGATGGTAAAAGAATTGATCAACTTTCCAAAAAAGGTCTAACTACATATCGAAGACATGATGTCGGTTTTATCTTTCAGTTCTATAATTTAATGCCAAATTTAACAGCATTAGAAAATGTAGAATTAGCCGTTGAGATTTGTAAAGATGCCTTAAAACCTAAAAAAGTATTAGAAAGCGTAGGATTAAAAGATAGATTACATAATTTTCCAGCTCAATTATCAGGTGGAGAACAACAAAGAGTATCTATTGCAAGAGCAGTTGCAAAAAATCCCAGAGTTTTATTATGTGATGAACCAACTGGAGCTTTAGATTATCAGACCGGTAAAAAGATATTAAAAGTATTATATGATGTTTCTAAAAAAGAAAAAAAGTTAGTCATTGTAGTAACCCATAACCAAGCGCTAAAAGACATGGCCGATAAAGTAATTCATATCAAAAATGGAACTGTTGAAAAAATCGAAATAAACGAGCATCCACTTCCAATTGAGGAGATTGAGTGGTAATGAAGACCTATTTTAAAACCAGTAAAAGAATGTTTAAAAAACATATAACCCAAATATTTTCCATCTCGTTTATCATTTTAATTAGCATTGGTTTAATCTTTGGGGTAGCGGCATCTCCTAGTAAAGTTAATGATTCTATAACAACCTATTATAAAACTAAAAATGTAGCAGATTTATTAATCAAACAAAAAAGAACAACAGGATTTACACTAGATGAAATAGAACTCATAAAAAAACAGTATGGGGAAGAAAATATCATGTTATCGACATCTTTTGATATAGAAGAAGATAACGAAGTTACAAGATATCAATACCTAGATTTCAATAATATCAACATCAATCAATTAAACTTAATCGAAGGAACTTATCCCAAAAAAGAAGATGAAATTTTAATAGAGAGAAAAATTGCTAACCAAAAAAACTACCAACTAAAAGATACTATTACCTATCATAATGTTACTTATACCATTACTGGAATTGTAGAAAATCCTTATTACTTTCAAAAATTAGAAGAACCTTCTTATATAGAAGATAAGGATGTCACCAATATTATTTATCTAAAGAAAAATGATTACTTACCAATTACCGATATTTATATCTCCCTAAAAGATAAAAATCAGTTAAATAATATGGAAAATAGTTATAAAAAAATAATCACAAAAGAAAAAAATAAAATCACTTCCTCCCTAGAAGAAGTAACTGTTCTATCTTTATATGAAAATGCTAGTTTTAATAAATTATTTACTGTAACAGAAAAAATCAATATTATTGCTTTCGTTTTATTAATTGGCTTTATCTGCGTATCAGCCTTAGTCGTATTATCTACGATGTCTAGACTAATTGAAGAAGAAAGAACTATGATAGCCTGCCTAGAAACATTAGGCTACTCTAATTTTATCATTACTTTAAGATATGTCTTATTTGCCTTTATCTCAACGATGATTGGAGGATTACTCGCATACTTTGTTGGATTATTTATAACAGATGTCATTTATTATAATTTTGATGCTATGTTTAGTATGCCAGCAATGACTACCAAAGTGACAATTACGTATTATTTTATAACTTTATGTATCTTAGTTGTATCAACCATACTAGTTACTATTTATACAAGTTATCATATGACCAAAGTATTACCCGCCTATATCTTTAAAAAGAACTCTCCTAAAAAGGGCAAAAAAACATTATTAGAAAAAATACCTTTCATCTGGAACAATCTATCATTTAAATATAAATCAAGTTTAAGAAATTTACTTCGCTATAAAAAACATTTTTTTATGACTGTAATTGCTATTTTAGGAAGTACCATTTTAGTATTCTTAGGAATTGGCTTATTTAGTTATAGCCTACATGATGAATTATTAGGAGACGCTCTAACTTTTATTTGTGCTTTAATTTTAGTATTTGCAGCTCTTTTAACCGTTGTAGTCATCTATACTCTAACCAATATTAATATTAGTGAACGCTATAAAGAAATAGCAACTCTAATGGTATTAGGGTACTATAATAAAGAAGTAGAAGGTTATATTTACCGAGAAATTTATATTATGTGTTTAATTGGAATCATCCTAGGATTGCCATTAGGTCATCTTTCTTTAGAAGGTTTATTTAATCTATTAGACTTTGGAAGTATGAAAGAAGTAGGTCTTTATGTTTATTTAATTACTCCAATGATGATTATTCTCTTCACTATTATGATAACCTTAGCTTTAAAAAGAAAAATTACCAATATTAAATTAAATCAAGCTCTAAAAGAAGTAGAGTAATAGATAAAAAGTACTTCTAGATAACTTCCTTAAAAGTAAGAAAAAGAGATAAGAAATTTAAAAAACCGTAAAAAACGGTTTTTTAATTGGATATAAAGGAAAAAAAACAATATCTAGAACAAATAGGTAAAAAGAAAAGCAAATGATAAGTATTTTAAGCAATAAGCTACTATCCTCTGAATTCCAATTAAATTTTGAAGAACATAGTTTACAATATCCGACAATTTATGCTATACTTAAATCATATTAAAGAGTAGAATTTAAAAAATCCGAGCTTTTTAGTAGCAAATTTAAAGTAGTAGAGGTTGATATTTATGAAAAAGAAGTTATGGCATGTATGTATTATTCTATACGTTCTATTATCTGTATTTATTACCACTTGCTTATTGATGTATAATGAATACAATGTCACAGAGTTTGGTAACAAAATATTAGTAATGGTCGAAAATGATACTACCGGAGAATTCCAAAAAGGAGATTTAATTATCGCCACAAAAAATAAAGATTACAAAAAAGATGATTATGTATTCTATTACATTTCCAGAGAAAAAAATTATTTCATCAATTATGGATTAATCGAATCAGAAAAAAATGATGCTGTGGTAATCAATAGTGATGTCATTGACAAAAAAGAAGTAATTGGAACCACCAAAAATGCAATCGTTATTCCAACAGTAGGTAGCATCTTATCTTTATTAGAATCCAAATGGGGATACCTTTGTGTCATTATCCTACCAATTCTAATTGCTTTTCTGTATGAAGTCTATTCTATCGCCAGAGAACTAAAAGGAAAAAAGTAATTGAAGGTGGGATGCTAGGTGAAAAATGACTTAAAAAAAATATTAACAGTGAGGAAAGATGGAAAAGTTGATAAAAAGAAACTACTTATTTTATTATTTCTATTGATGTTTTTCTTCTCTAGCGGAACCACTCTTGCTAGATATGCCTATACAGAAATCAGAGATTTTTATTTAAATAGTAAAAAATTTTACTTTAACTGTGACAAACTATCAGCAAGTGGAAGTTTAATTGAAATGACGAACTGGTCAGGAGTTGGAGAATATCAAGTCACTTTCAATATGAACAGTTATGCCAACAATAATCTTTATAGTGATGATGACATTACTTACAATATTACGTATACTTGTTCTAGTAATGTAACCTGTAGCATTGTCGATAACAAAACAAGTAGTACCATTTTAGGCTCTAAAAATACCGACGAATTTACTATCGTCATTAGTGTACCTACTGACGTTACCTTGCATGATAATGATAGTGTAGAATTAAACGTAGAAGCCACTTCGACTAGTCCTTATAAAAAGAAATTATCTGGAACCTTCCGTCTAGTAGTCGGTTATTATGGCCTATCTTACGAAATTGATGACGAAAAAGGAAGTCCTTACTTAGAAACACGTATTACCAATACCTTAGATTATTATAAAGTAACAACTGCTTTTGATACTTATCATGTAGGAGACCAAATCGATATTCCAACCTATCTTGCCTTAACCGACGAACAAAAACAAAACTGTGCATCCGCTATTATCACACTAACCTTTGATCCAACTGAAGTTTTACTAGATATGACCAGCGAAGATTATCTAAATGCCATCTCCACCACCAAAACAACCATCGACGGCTATGACTATATTACTTCAATTACCTTTAAAATGGATGCCTTATCCAGTGAACAAGTAAAATTCTACAAAATTAACACAGCACTAGATAACACCTATCCAAATGCTAGTAACCAAAGTATCATAACGGTAAGTTATCAATAAATAGAAAGTAGGGAATCATTTTGAGTTGTAATGTAATAAAAGAATATACGGATAATACCAAAAAAAATTATCTAAATTACACCAAGAAAGTAATGGGCAAATATTTCGATAAAACTTTATTTGAAGAATACATAAATACTTATATTGCAATTAGATACTACAACCAAGAAAAAGAAGTCAAATCTACCCTAGAAGCCAATCTAAATTATTACCTAAATAATACTTATGAAAAAACTCCCACCAAAACATCAAAGTTTATGCTAGAATTATTCAAAATGTTTTATTATTTAGATG
>JALEZJ010000021.1 GCA_022772985.1 Erysipelotrichaceae bacterium
TTTCTCTCATTGACAACTATTACCAATAAATATATAATAATACGTTAAAGGAGGTGTAAAAAATGAAGAATTATAAGAGATTACAAATGGAAGTTATTACATTAAATAACGAAGATGTATTAACTGCAAGTGGTATTCAAGATATTGATCCATCTAAGGACCCAAATGGTTATTGTATTAACAATTCTCATGGAATAGTAGATTTTGGAAACTGTGTAAGTGCATGTTATGGAATTCTTGGTCATAATCAAAAAGTTTGTGACTGGTACAAAGGTGGAAAACAAGGAGAATATCCAGGAAGATGGTAAAAGGAAAAGGCATCAATTAAGGTGCTTTTTTCTTTATAATAGTAATTGACACCATAGTTAATTTATGCTAGAATAAAAAACGATTTTTAGGTACAAGGGGGATAAATATGTTTACCATTAAAATAGCCAACTTAACAGTAAAAATAAATAATAAGTATTCTTTTTCAGAAGATCTCTGTAAGAACTATCTAAGCAAATCCAATCACTATGACTTTGAAGTATCAGCAACCGAAGAACAAATCGAAAAAGAAATGCAAGACAGTAACTATCAATACTCAATCGATTATTGTGAAAGCATTTGCCTATATAGAAACTTATGTGAAAAAATGATTCCCTATAATCGTTTCTTATTTCATGCATCAGTAGTAGAATTAGATGGAGTATGCTATGCCTTTGCAGCCCAAAGTGGAACAGGAAAAAGTACCCATACATCCCTTTGGTTAAAACACTTTAAAGACAAAGCCAGAATCATCAACGGAGATAAACCCATCTTAGAACTCCAAGAAAATCAAGTAATTACCTATGGAACTCCTTGGTGTGGTAAAGAAGGCATCAACATCAACACAAGTTCTAAATTAAAAAGCATCTGTTTCCTAGAAAGAGGAGAAACAAACGAAATAAGAAAACTAGAAGAAACAGAAATTATTGACCGAATCATTCATCAAGTAATCTTACCAACAAACCCTGAACTAGTCATCCAACTATTAGACATGATAAACATACTAATCAAAACAATTCCCTGTTACCTATTAAAATGTAATATCTCAGAAGAAGCAGTAGAAATAGCCTATCAAGGAATGAAGGAGGAAATATAATGAAATTAAAAGAAGGATTAGTCCTAAGACCATTAGGAGGAAAATATGTCGCAGTCGCAACCGGAAAACTAACTAGTACATTCCATGGAATGATACGCCTAAACGAAACAGGCGCATCCATGATGAACTTACTTAAAGAAGATACCACCAAAGAAGAAGTAATAAACAATCTAATGAAAGAGTATCAAGCCGACCAAACAGAAATAGAAAAAGATGTAGATACCTTACTAACAAACTTAAAGGACAATGGATTATTAGATGAATAGTACAATCGAAGAAGAATTACAAAAACATGGCAAACACTTAGATATCGTAGTAGGTAACAGCATGCAACCACTACTTAGAGTAAGACAAGATCAAGTAGTATTAACAAAATTAGAAAAACCCTTAAAAAAATATGATGTTGTATTATACAAAAGACCCAATGGACAATATGTTCTTCATAGAATTGTCAAAATAAAAAAAGACCATTACATCATAAATGGAGACAATCGCTACCACTTAGAAACAGTTCCCAAAGACTGGGTTATTGCCCTCATGGAAGGGTTTTATCGTTGTGATAAATATTATACTAGAAATAGTCTTCCTTATAAACTATATATCACTCTATGGTGTCGCCCCCTAACAATCCGTCGCTTCCTACTATATCTAAGACAAAAACTAAAACAAAAACGAAAAAAATAGGTGATCATGATGAACCAAAATTATTTACATTTAATCTATCTAATCCGTGCTGCCCTAGGAGAAAAAATAAGTCCCTCCAAACTAAAAAATGCCGATTTCCCCGTACTATATCAACTATCTAAATCTCATGAAATCAGCAATCTAGTCTTCTATGGAATTGAAAATTTAAACTTAAAATTAGACGACTCATTATATCAACTATGGGATCAGTCAAAAGAACAATTCTTAATAAAAGACATCATGCAACAAGAAGAATGTAAAGTATTGATGGAGCACTTCAACAAGAACCAAATATCTTATGTTCTACTAAAAGGAATCATTCTAAAAGACCTCTATCCAACAACTGATATGCGTACCATGGGAGATATCGATATTCTAATCAATCAACAGAATCGAGAAAAAGTAAAAACAATCATGGAAGACTTAGGCTATACAACCATTACATTTAAAAAGAATAATGAAGATATCTATCAAAAATTACCCGTCCATAATGTCGAAATTCATACAGAATTATTTGAAAAAAAATCTCTTTATTATCACTATTATAAAAACCCATGGAAACATCTTACTTTAAAAGAAAATAGTACCACTGAATATCTTTTTTCTAAGGAAGACTTCTATATCTTTCTAATTGCCCATTTTGCCAAACACTATTTCCACGTTGGAGCAGGACTTAGAAATATCATTGATATCTACTTATACCAAAAAGAATATGCTCCTACATTAAATCAAGAATATATCAAAAAGAACTTAAAAGAATTAGAACTCGATCAATTTGAAACCGATTTATTATCTCTAATTGATATTTGGTTCCATGATAAAAAAATAACCCCAAAACTCTTAGAAATGACCAACTTTATTCTTGAAAGTGGAACTTACGGAAAACAAGAAAATTTCTATTATAACCAAATGAAAAAGTATAAAAATAAAAGAAGTTATCTATTACACAGAACCTTCTTACCAATAAAAGAAATGAAAAATCACTATCCAATTTTAAATAAATGTATTTTCTTAATTCCTTTATTCTGGTTTTATAGAATTATCATAACAATCTTAAAAAGTCCAAAAAGAATGATTACAGAGTTAAAAAATATCATCAAAAAATAAAAGAAAGGATGAAGCACAATGAAGAAAACAAAAGAGAATACTTGGGATAAAGTAATTACTTCTAACCTAAAAGACAATCACACCACCATTCAAGAACTTTGGGATTATCGTGAGATGGTCATGATGCTAATTAAAAGAAATTTTATCACAGGCTATAAACAAACCCTATTAGGTCCAGCTTGGGCATTTATTAGTCCGTTTATTACAACAGTAGTATTTACTTTTATTTTTGGAAATCTAGTAGGCCTATCAACGGATGGAATTCCCCAATTCTTATATTATTTCTGTGCTCTAATCTTCTGGAATTATTTCTCTGGCTGTACAAGTAGCATTTCCTCTACCTTCGTAAGTGGGGGAGGATTAATGAGCAAAGTCTATTTCCCAAGACTAATTATTCCCATCACAACCGTTTGTTCTGGCTTCATCTCTTTTGGAATTCAACTATTACTTCTAATTGGTTTCTATATCTTCTATCTAATCTTAGGAGCGAATATTCATATCACTCTTCCTATTCTTTTAATTCCAATCTATTTCCTACAATTAATTCTATTAAGCTTAGGAGTTGGAAGTTTCTTTGCATCCATTACTACTAAATATAAAGATTTATCTATGGTAATCGGCTTCATTATTCAAATGTGGATGTATATCACCCCAATTGCATATAGTAGTTCTATTATTGCACCTAAGTTCTATTTTCTCTACCACTTAAATCCCGTTACCAATACCATAGAGTGGATTATCTATTCTTTCTTTGGTGTAGGAAATCCATCTGTTATTGGTCTCATCTATTCCATAGGAATCAGTATTCTTGCATTCCTAATAGGCATTCGTTTCTTCCGAAAATCAGAAAAAACATTTATTGATACAATCTAAGGAAAACAACATCTGAAATCTTATAAAAGAAGAAATAGTTTCAAGAGGATATTCATAAACAAAAAATACTTAAAAATAATTTTTCCTCATTTTTAAACTGTCATGTGATCAGTCAAATTCTAAAATAGAAGAAAATCAATAAAATACCATAATAATTAGATAAGGAGGTCAATGATGAATCAATATGCATTAGAATTAAAACATGTAACCAAAAGATACTATCTAGGAAAAATAGGGTGGGGTACCCTAAAAAAAGATTTACAAAGTTATATTGCTAAAAAAAGAGGTCTAGAAGATCCCAATGCACCTATCGGGTATGGAGAAGGAAAAGACTTCGATGCCTTAAAAGATGTCTCTTTAAAAATAAAAAAAGGGGAAGTAGTAGGAATTATTGGTTCCAACGGTGCAGGAAAAAGTACATTATTAAAATTAATTTCTGGTCTAACCATTCCCACCTCTGGTGAAATATGTCTAAACGGAAAAGTAACAAGTATCCTAGAAGTAGGAACAGGCTTCCATGGCGAACTAACTGGTCGTGAAAATATTTATCTAAATGGTAGTATCTTAGGAATGAAAAAAGAAGTAATTGATTCTATGATGGAGGATATTATTTCATTTGCAGAACTAGAACAATTTATTGACACCCCCGTAAAGCGATATTCTTCTGGAATGTATATTCGCCTAGGTTTTTCCGTTGCTGTTCATTTACTATCAGATATTGTCATCATTGATGAAGCCCTAGCAGTAGGAGATGTAAATTTTCAAACAAAAGCCCTAGATAAATTAAAAGAACTAGCAAGAGAAGACAAAAGAACCATCCTTTATGTCAGTCATAATATGACGACTATTAAAGATTTATGTGAAAAATGTTTAGTACTAGAAAAAGGAGAAGTTCGTTATTTTGGAGCGGTCGATAAAGCTATCGAAATGTATAGACAACAAGATGAAAATAAAGAAGTATCTAAGATTCTAGGAAGTCATGATCACGCTACTTGGATAACTCC
>JALEZJ010000051.1 GCA_022772985.1 Erysipelotrichaceae bacterium
GTAGTTCCCATTACAGAATAAGCACAAATCCCACCAAATGGACTGACTAATATCTTTTCAATTTTGGCACCTGGAATGATTCCTACATCTAAGAATCTTCTTAAAATTGATGGTTCTTTTTTTAACTGCTTTACTAGACAAGGTTTATTTAACATAATTTCATTTAAATCAATCATCCTAACACTTCCCAATAGTAATATATGTCTAGATAATAATTAGGTTAAAAAAACTTGTTTCTTTTTTATCTTATTTTATTATTATTTGTTTGATGATTGATTTTCAATATTACTATAAAAACTCACCTAAATTTTTAGATGAGTTTGCTGGTTTGTTAAATTTCTTAAATCACTCTTTTGTGGCTTATTTTATATCTCTTCTTACTATTTTTTTATTTCTTCTTTTTGTAATGTTTCACTTAAAGTTACACCTAATGTTGCTACATTTTGTAAATCAGATGGGATAATAATTTTAGTAGCTTTTCCATCTGCTACTTTTGTCATGGCATCTAAGCTTTTTAGCGCAATAACTGATTTGTCAGCTTTCGCTTCTTTTAATAGTTTGATTCCTTCTGCTTCGGCTGTTTTTAATTTTAATAAGGCTTCAGCTTCACCTTCTGCCATTTTAATTTTAGACTGTTTATTGGCTTCTGCTCTTAAAATAGCGCTTTCTTTTTCTCCTTCTGCAATTAAAATACTAGATTTCTTTTCTCCTTCCGCTTGAAGAATTTTTTCTCTTCTTTCACGTTCTGCACGCATTTGTTTTTCCATTGCTTCTTGGATATCTCTAGGTGGAATAATGTTTTTTACTTCCACACGATTTACTTTAATTCCCCATGGATCTGTTGCTTCATCTAGAATTGCACGCATTTTAGAATTGATAATATCTCTTGATGTTAGTGTTTGATCTAACTCTAATTCTCCAATTAAATTACGAAGCGTGGTTGCGGTTAAATTTTCAATTGCACTAATGGGATTTTCTACTCCATATGTATATAGTTTTGCATCAGTAATTTGATAATATACTACTGTATCTATTTGCATTGTGACATTATCTTTTGTAATTACTGGTTGTGGGGCAAAATCTTTTACGATTTCTTTTAGTGTAACTACTCCAGCTACTCTGTCAATAAATGGAATTAAGATGTGTAACCCATTTCCCCATGTTTGATAATAAGAACCTATTCTTTCAATTACGTAACTTTTTGCTTGTGGAACAATTTTAATACATGGTACCACAAAAACGATTACTAAAATTAATAAAATAATAAATACTGTCATTTTTTACTCCTCCCAACGTTTTACATCTACTTTTACGCCGTTAATTTTTAATATTTTTACCACTTCTCCTTTTTCTAGTGGTTCTTTTGAAGTTGCAGACCAGTGTTTGCCATCTACTTTTACTTCTCCAATTGTTAACTCATCAATTTTTTCTGTAACAACTCCTTTCATTCCAATAATTCTGTCTAAATTTGTTTTTTCTTTTTTGACTAGTTTTTTCTCTAGACTTTTTCTGGTTGTTAACATTAATAAAATTCCTATTATGACAAATACACCAAATTGAAAAATAAAATTATCTGTTAGAAAAGATAGAATTAATGCTAATAAACCACTTATAATGAACCAAATACTTACAAGATTTACTGTTATTGCTTCTATAAATCCTAATAAAATAATTAGTACAAGCCAAAAATAAAACATACTACCAACTCCTAATCAATTTTATGAATTAAATTTATAATTATAAATTATTTTATCATACTTTCTTTCTTTTGAAACATTTTTTTACTAAAAACTTATTTTTTAGCTTGTCCTAAGAAATGGTGATATCATTTAAATTTTTTGTATTATTCTTTCTTGGGTAAATTTTTTCATAGAAACACTTTTTGTTGATAAAATTATTTTATTAAAGTTCCTATTTCTCCTCCAGCTAGAGCTTTTTGCAAATTTTCTAAAGGAGTTACATTAAATATTCTAATTGGAATATTGTTATCCATACATAGAGAAATAGCAGTTAAATCCATTACTTTTAGTTTATCTTTTATGACTCTTAGATGACTTGTCTCTTTGATAGCTTCAAAATCACTATATTTTCTTGGATCTTTTGTATAAATATAATCAACATTAGTTGCCTTTAAAATGATATCTGCTTTTATTTCTAAAGCTCTTAATGAAGCAGCAGTATCGGTAGAAAAGAATGGTGAGCCTGTTCCACAACCAAATATTACAACTCTATTTTTATCTAGATGTTTGATTGCACGATCTCGAATATAAAATTCTGCAATTTGTCTCATTTCAACACTAGTTTGAATTCTAGAATCTACTCCCACTTGTAATAGGGCATCATTTAGGGCTAATGCATTCATCGTGGTTGCAAGCATCCCAATATGATCAGATGTGCAACTATCCATCATTGTATTACTTCTACCTCGCCAAAAATTTCCACCACCTATTACAATTGCTATTTGTACTCCATTCATGGTATTTTGTTTTATGATTTCTGCCACTTGAAGCATTTTTTCAAAATTGATTCCAGTTCCATCACCTTTAGCAAAAGATTCGCCACTTAACTTTAATAATACTCTTTTATATTTCATCTTTACCATCCTTTTTTAATATATAATATTTACAATCTACTGCACAATTGTTCTTTAAATATTTTTCCAAATAATCATAGTTATTAATTTCGTTTGCTTTTTTATTTTTAGAATCATAAAATCCTTTCAGACGTAATTTACTATATGCAATATCTCCTACAATATAGTCATAATCATAAAAATAGTCCGTACATTTTTCTAAAAATTCTTCCTCATTAAAAGCATCTTTATAATTTTTTATTAATTCATAACCATTATTATTCACAATTATTTTTTTACTCATGATTGTACTCCTTTCCGTAATCAATTTGAAATGCTTGAATTTGTGATTTATATTTGTCTAAATTAGAATTAGATAACCAAGTTATATAGCCACCTGTTAAACCAGCATCATATAAGCCTCTAATTTCATTTTCTACTTCGTTTGCTCCATAATTAATTCCATTTGGATCTACATATTTCATTACATCATAGGCTTGTATCCAAGTTCGTACTTTAGCAGGAGTCGGGCTTTCTTTTTGCCTGTCGGTTGCATAACTTCCCCAATAAAACATTAGTTGATAAGGGTTATTCCATGGTTTACTTAAGCCATAGGAACCACTGCTAAAATGATCGGGATATGGCATACCACTAATGACATCTGCTACATTACTGATAGCTGGCCAATATTGTCCATAAGCAGTTGTATAAGTACTATTAGTTGTTTCACCAAAGACATCAATTGATATATATACTTCTAGTTCATGCAAGGCATCTTTCGCATACTGAATAAATCGCTGAATAGCTTCTGTTTTATCTTCATTATATTGATTTTTGAGATCTACTCTATCTGAAACACTATTCATTCTATCTGGAAAACGAACATAATCAAAATTAATTTCATTGAATCCAAATTCTTTTACTGCTTCTTTTGCTAAGGATAATGTATAATACCAAACATCTCGATTGTAAGCACTTGGCCAGTAAGAACCATTATGTAAATATGGCTGATTGGTATTTTTATCTAAAATAGCGGTATCGGGATGATCTGTTACATAAAAACTATCTTTAAATGTTGTAATTCTACCTATCACATAAAAACCAGCTTCTTTTAATTTAGTAATTGCATTTTTATAACTTTCGTAGCTATTGATAGCATGACTATAATTGGTAGGACTTAATTGTTCAAATGTCTTTGCTGGATATGCTGGGGATTCATTATCTTTAATATCAACAACAAAAGCATTAATTTTTGTATTTTTAGCAAATTCAATATAAGCATCTATATTATTAATTGTATTACTTCCACAATTTAGATAAAGTGCATATACGCTATCTGGCATTAAATTATTTGCAAATGTTGGCTTCTCATTTGGATAGAAATCTAATTTTATTGCTTCTCCGCCACCATATGTATTTTTGACTTTACTGTGGATTGCATCATATATTTCAGCTTGATAGTTTTTTATTGCTTCTTCCTTAGTATAACTCGTGTAAATTCCGTAAATATATCCTGTCGTTTCTCCTGATTTTACTTGATAGACATAAACACTTCCATCTTCTTTTAAATCTTCATAACTAAGTACTTCTAGTTCTTCTCCTTTGGTTGCTAATCCAACTATTTTACTACTTTCGATATTTTCTAAGATACTAGTAGTACTTCTTATATAAATTTTCTTTTCTAGTACACTATTTTCTTTTTTTGAAACTAATTGTTCTTGTGCTACATAATAATCTTTTCCATCTACCTGAATCCATTGATAAATTTTGTTTTCAAATTCTATTGTTTTATCATTCGTTTTTACTTTTGTTCCTCTTGGTATGGATTCTTTTTCTACTAATACACTAGTTTCTTCTTCTAATTCACTGGGATTGTTAGTTGGATTATTCTCCTCTTGATTTTTGTTGTTTTTTTCTAATTGATAGATAGGTACTGTATTGGTTATGCTAGCTAAATATTTATCTTTTACTTTTTCTTTTTTTGTAGTTACTTCTAAGTTATTAAAATTAAGAGAGAATAGGATACTTAATCCTGTTAATAATAAAATGAGAATCATTATTATTTTTTTCTTTATTCGCCCCTTTTTCCTTCTATTTTTACCACTCATTATTGCACCTCTTATTTATAGTATAACACAAATTAAAAAAAAAATAGAAAAATTAGAATTTTGCTTCATTTTTTAAATACTTAATGAGTACGATCTTATCTAAATGTTTTTAGTTCAAAAAAAGAAAAATGTATTTTGACATTGATAAAAAAGAGAAAGCAGTTATTTTCTCTTAAATTCCTAATCCATACGTTCCAATGAAATAGACAATTACTCCAATAAAAATGGTAATTGCAAGAATTAATAATAATATTTTACATATTCCTCCTTTATTTTCTGCTTCATAAAAATCATCATCTTGAGTAAAATCTTTTTTAGAAAATTCATAGGAACTAGTAAAAAAGTCGCTTTCTATATTTTTTTGTTCTGGTTTAATAATATCAATATCCTTAGTATCAGTGGAATGAAAATCCTCACGAACTCGTTTTTTTTCTAAATTGTTGTCTTCTTTAATTGGTTTGGTTACAATTGTATTCCCGGTTGGCTTTAAATCATCAAATAAATCAAGGGATAAATCACTAGCAGTAGAGGTTGTCGGTAATTCTGATGACTTATTTTCTTCTTGAATTAGACTTTGATATTTTAATTCTCTTGTCATTGATAATTGTTCTTCTACTAAATTTTCTTTTTCATTTTGATTTTGTTGATATTTCTCACTTTCTTTTTGAATATCTGCTAAAGATAACTCTGTACTTTCTAGTGTGGATAAAATATTACGATTCGATTTTGAATTATTTATAGCATTTGTAGTAGCTTTTAATTTATTATTTTCATATTTTGCTTTTTCTAAAATTTTGTTAATATCATATATTCTTTGCTCATCTATTTTTCTTTTTTTTTGTTCTAAGATATTTAAATTTTCCCTTACTTCTTTTTCTTCTTGTTTTTGATTACTATTTAACACTAGCTCTCTTAATTTTTCCATATCGATTTCATCTGTATTGTCATCGATTGGTAAATTATCTAAGTCTTCATACTTGCCATATACTTGTCTATATAGTCTAGCATTTCGATTACTTCTTGTTAGGTTAGTTTCTGTTTGTTGATAGGAATCTTCTTTAGAATATTTTTCTGTTCTACTTTCCATGACAACACCTCTTATCTTGTTTCTATCATATCATACTTTTCTTAAAATTAA
Organism: Erysipelotrichaceae bacterium; assembly: GCA_022772985.1. Classification (GTDB taxonomy): domain Bacteria; phylum Bacillota_I; class Bacilli_A; order RF39; family UBA660; genus RUG11198. The sequence goes on from JALEZJ010000051.1 coordinate 5,819, forward strand.
AATATTTTTGTTGATTTTTGTCTAATTAATTGCTATGATAGAAACGGAAAGAAAGGAATGAGAAAATGAGAGTATTTGTGAAAGATGAAAAATGTATTGGATGCGGTAGTTGTGTTTCTTTAACTGAAGGGAATATCTTTGATTTTGATGAAGAAACTGGAAAAGCTTTTGCAAAAATAGAAAATATTAATGTAGATGATGAAGGAGTTGTCAAAACAGCAATGGAATATTGTCCTACAAGCGCTATTGCTGAGAAAGCGGATACTACTTTAGAAAAGTAAGTCTAGACTACAATTTACATATAATAAAAGAAGAAAATTTTATCTATCATGATATTTATTTTCTTCTTTTCGTTTTAGATAAATTTGTTGGTACTGGATCATAGCCATATCCACCAAATGGATTACATCTTAGAATTCTAGCAATGGCTAAAGACCATCCTTTTAAGAACCCATAAGTTGTAATGGACTCTATAGCATAATTTGAACAAGTCGGATAATATCTACAACAGTTATGCCAGGGTCCTTTCACTTTTTGATAAATTTTGATCATTTTTAATGATAAGTTTTTCATATTAGTTACTACACTTTTCTAAAATATGAGAAGCAAAATTTCCGTTTGTGAAGATAGGAATTTCTTCTCCAGATTCCGTTGTACCAACAATTTCTAAGTCTTTTGTTCCAATCATAAAATCAACATGATTTTTTGATACGTTGACCCCATGGGCTAATAATTGTTCTTCTGTCAATTGAAATCCATTCTCCAGGCATTCTGGGAATCCTGCTCCTAGTGCTAAATGACAACTTGCATTTTCATCAATTAAAGTGGTACCAAATGTAAGATTCATATTTGCAATTGGACTATTATTTTCTACTAAAGCACATTCCCCTAAATAACAACTATTTGCATCTGTATTAATAATTTCCTGTAATACTTTTTCACCGGTTGTGGCAGAAAAATCTACTACTTTTCCTTCTGAAAATTTTATCCAAAAATTATCAATTAAAGCTCCATTGTAAATAAGAGGTTTAGCACTATAAACGATTCCTTCTGTTTTTCTAAAATCTGGACTTGTAAATATTTCGTAGCTAGGCATATTTACTATCACTTCTTTATCTTCTGCATTACTAAATAAGTATTTTTTTGGTAAATAGACATCTAAATTCGTTCCTAATGAATTCGCATAATGTAATTTGACTAATTTTAATTGATTTAAATAAGTTATTATCTTTTTCGTTTTTCTTAAATAAATATCCCAGCTAGCAATTGGTTCTTTTTGATCTATCATACAAATTTTAAAAATTGCTTGCTTTAATTTTTGATAACTCTCCTCTTCGCCCTGGAAAACTTCTTCAGCCCATTTTTGTCCTGGATAAGCGGCTATACACCAAGATAATTCACAATTTTCTACTAATTTTCTATATAGTGGCCTACTTTCCCTTCTCTTTTTAGAGGATGCAGCAATTTTTTCTGGTTCAATGTCATCCATTAAATGAGGATACTCTGTTTCTAATATTAAAAAACTTGCTTGTTTAGCGGCATAAAAATCCCAAATACTTTGGTCAAAAACAGGAGATTCTCCAATTTCTTGTATGGTACTATTTTTTAATAAATCATGAATATAAACTGGATCTTCCCTATCTAAATAAATTTCTTCTATGCCTAACTTTTTTGCTGTTTTTGATATTTTTTCTACAAAATCTTGAATTTCAATATTATAATGGATAAATAAAATTTTATTATGTTCTAAATCTGTGCATCGATGAAGTAATAAATTAATATATTTTTCTTCCATGTAATCACCACCTATTTTATTTTACCATAATTTGATAAATGAAGTAAATATTTAAGATGTTATCTTTGTTAAGGTAGCATCTGTATCTTTATAAAGGGTTAACATTTCTAAGACAATTGTTTTAATTTCTTCTTCGTTGGTACTATTTTTTATTTTGATATCATATTCTTTTATTTGTTTATTTAATTCTTCATCTTTGGAATAGTATTCACTTATAATTACTTCTTCTGAATAAGTATTTTTTATTTTTTCAATATTATCATAATTTTCAGTTAGACCAATAATGGATTTAAATAGTCCATCAGTATCTTCATAATAAATATAATTATTTAAAGAAGTATTATTAACCATGTTATCATAAGTTGAATAAGCTCCTGCTTGAATTAAATAAATTTTTTCTCCATTGATATCTTTATCTAATTCTTTGTCATAGATTCCATATACTAATTTTCCACAAATAGAACCGCATATTACTGATAAAAAAATAGGCATCAATACTTTTTTTATTCTTTTTTTCACTTTCATCACCATAATAAGTATATCTCTGTTTTTTTAAAAAAATTGTCATATTTTTATTTCACTTATTAAATTTTATTCTATAACATGTTAAATTAATTCGTACTTTCTTCAGTGATTGTATAAGTTTGATATGTGATTTTCCCATCTATCGTTATAAAATTTAAGTATAATTCTTTATTTTTATTTACTACATTCACATCGATTGGCACAAATCCTGTTTGAACTTCTTCATTTATTTTAATTGCATAAATTTGCCAATTTGTCTCTGAATTATACCATTGACATAAGTCTTTAAAATATCCTTTGTCTTCATCATTTACTTTTACTGCAAATTGTATTTGAGAACTACTCATTGTATCCTGTGGGTATCCTTTAGTATAAGTTTTATCGTCTACTTTAAGGATTATATTGAGCCCATATTCTTTCTTTTTAGATGCAAAAAGTTTGATATCATAATTATCATCAGAATACATACTTGTAATTGGGATTTTTATTTCTAATGCATCTGATGTATTTTTCACTGTCAAACTACCTACTACAAGGGAAGTTGGAATTTGTTTTTCATAGTAAGAAGTACTATTTGTATTATATACATTATTCGTATACTCTCCATATATGACTTTAGTAGTTCCATCTGTTTCTTTTTTTATTGTTAGTCTGGTATCTATACACTCTTTTTTAAATTCGACATAATCATTCCCGGATGCATCTTTTCCAGAAATCACAAATGATATATTTTTCTCTTCTAAATCATTCATAATATTCTTAGTAATCAAATTTTTAGTATTTACATATTTTATGGATTGGTAAATATCTTCGTTCGTATTTTTAAATTTATAGGTTAAATTTAGTAAATAATATGCAATACTTATTGCAAGAACAGATGATAAAATGATCTCTACTAACATATAGCCTTTTTTATTTAATTTCATCTTCTTACCTCACTCTCAAATTTGCATAATAATAATTATCGCCATCTTTCATTTCAGTTAATAATAGATAACTGTATTTTGATTCTTCATCTGTAATGTTATAATAATTTACTATATATTGAATATATTCTTTAAAACTTTCGTTTGTTACATTAATTCCTATTGTATTAGTGTCTTCATCTCCAATAATACTTGTTTTATCATATTCTACTATTACCATATTTTCTATTTGGTAAAAATTAGTAATTTCTGAACAATAAGGAAAGATTGGATTGATAGTATCGAACATACAACTCTTATCTTTAATTAGGTATTGTGACGTGTTAGTATCAAATATATCATTTATTATAGCAGGCATATTATGATTTAACATCGTATTTATCATTTCTTTGGTAGCATATATAGCATCTATATTATAATATTGGTTTTTTAATTTATGCGCATTATAAATTTTATTAAAACTAGTATAAAGACCTATTAGTGCGGTTACAATCACTGTAGAAGTTACGATCACTTCTACTAACATAAAACCTTTATTATTTTTTTCCATTTTATCACCTAATTATTGCTATTTTATTAATTTTATTATATAATAATTATGATATATTGTAAAGATAGAAAGATTGGGGTTTTTGAATAGTTTCTTTGAATAGTTTCTTATTTTTACTTTTTGTTTAAAATAGATAAAAAATTTATTAAATGGAAATATTAACTTCAAAAAAAGAATGGAATGGGATTTTTATGAATCAAAATGAAATGGTCGGGAATGCTACTAATTTTAATGATTATGCAACAAAAAAAGTGATTAATTTTGAAACAACTCCAATTGTAGATATTGTTAATTACATTTTGATAACAGCATCTAAAAAGAATGCTAGTGATATTCATTTTGATCCGGCTGATAATCATATGAAAGTCAGATTTCGTATTGATGGGAAATTAGATACTTTTACAATTGTTCCTAATTCTGCAAAGCAAAATCTTATTGCTCGATTAAAAATTATGTCTGGAATGAATATCACTGAAACTAGACTTCCACAGGACGGAGCAATTCGTACGGTCATTGAAGGGATTAGTTTGGATATGCGTGTTTCGTCTTTACCTACGAAAAGAGGAGAAAAAATCGTTATTAGAATTATGGACTATTCTATGAGTTTAAAAGGATTAGAATCACTTTGTTTCAATGATGTAAACTATAAAAAAGTATTAAAAATGATTAGCGAACCAAATGGAATTATTTTGGTAACTGGGGCGACTGGTAGTGGTAAATCTACTACTGTATATTCTCTATTGCAAAGATTAAATACAGAAGATACTAATTTAATTACTGTTGAAGATCCTGTTGAAATGGAATTGGATGGCATGAATCAAGTACAAGTTAATAGTGAAATTGGATTAACTTTTGCTACTGTTTTAAGGAGCATTTTAAGGCAGGATCCAAATGTTATTATGATTGGAGAAATTCGTGATAGTGAAACTGCACAAATTGCAGTTCGTGCTTCTATTACTGGTCATTTAGTATTATCAACTATCCATACAAATAATTCTTTATCTACGATTGAAAGATTATTAGATATGGATGTAGAACGTTATTTACTTGCAAGTGCCTTAGAAGGAATTATTTCTCAAAAGCTTGCTAGAAGATTATGTGATAAATGTAAAAAATTGCGTCCTACTAACAATTATGAAAAAAATTTATTTCGAACAATTCTTGGATTAGAAGTAGGACAAGTATATGAACCAGTTGGTTGTCCAGAATGTAGTTTTGGTTTTAAAGGTAGAGTTGCTTTACATGAAGTATTATTAATCAATCAAGATATTAGAGATGCAATTAGTAACAATGTTTCTAAAGAAAATTTAAGAAAATTAGTTTATAGTAAAGATGTTATCACGATGATTCAAGATGGTTTTTATAAAATATTAGCTGGTTTTACTACCATTACAGAAGTATTAAAATTAATTGATTTAGATGACGAAATTGAAGAAAGAAAATAAATTGGCATGTTCTATTTTCTAAGCAAAATTTTATGAATTATGAAAGTTAATCATATTTCATTTAAATGACTTTAATAAAAGAGGTTTATTAGGATTCAGGGACTCCAAAATTTATAAAGAGATCATCATATAAAAATTTACATTCTATATGATGATCTCTTTTTCTTAAAAAATAGAAAAGTTCATCCCTTTTTATTGATTATAATAATTCATATTAACGAGTCATTTTTTATAAATCTATTTGAGCTTGAAGTTCTATTTTTTTCTAATTAATTTTCGTTGTTTGATTTACAAATCAACTTTTTTATTTTTCCACAACTTTCTTTTCCTTCATAACAAATTCCTTCTGTTTCACAAGTTGGTCCTAAAATGTTACTAAAATATTTTGATTCATCTGTAACTAAACTTCTCATTTCATTGGCAATATTTCTAATTTCCCATTGTGCTTTGTTGCAACATCTTAATCGTAAAATATGGGATAAAGTTTTTCCATCCATATTAGCAACAACATTTAGCATATTCCCTGATAAGTAAAAGTATACTAAATCTTCATCTCTTACTCCAATATTTTTAAACATATTGTAGAGTTCTTGATTTTGTTCAAATATTTTTTCTAAATGATAACCTGAATTGATAATACTTTTTGGCGCTTTATATCTTTTTAAATCTTTTATTGGAACAAAATCTGGAATTAATAATTCAACAGTTCTATGTCTTGTTAAATGAGTAAGATTTGCCAGTGATATTGGAATTTGAAAACTGAAATTAATATTTTTTAAGGCCTCTTGTTCTTTTAGAATAAGTTTCATTAATTTGCTTTTTAGCTCTTTTCTAGATTTTTCATTTCCGTTTAAATAAGTTTGATACAATTCAAAACTTTTTTCATAACTGTACCCAAATGTTTTCATAATAGCACTAATAAATATTGTTTCGTCTATTTTTTTGGTAGAAGATAATAAAAGTGTGGTATCTAAGTGTTCATCTTGTAACCACTGATAACGATCAAACATAATTTGATTCAAAAATTCTTCTACTGCATCTTTATTTTTTTGTTTACTCTGATCAATAGCATCTTGAATATAAGAGGCACGATCTTTCATAATATCATATAGTTTTTCACCTAATTCTCTTAATTCTGTAATATTACTATTTTTACCTTTTGTTAGACTAATAATCAGATCTTTTAATGAATGAGCATCTAACCCCATGATGATATTACTATGAAAAGAATATGGTAAGATATATCTGGCATCTTCTACTTTAATTCCTTGTTCCGTTAAGTTGTGATATTCACTAAATAACATATTCATGTGCTTTTTATAAATTGTTTGTAACTCTTGATTCATTTCAACAATCTGATTCTCTTGATTATGAAAATCTGGAACATAATATCCAACATTAGAAAAGTCTACTTCTCTTCTAGATTTAATCGTGAAAGAACTAAATCTTTGTTCAATGATTATTTGTTCTACTAAAATACTGACATCTTTTAGAGCAAATACCACATAGTCATGATCCGTAATGGAATCATGTCCCATTTTAATTACCCTTTTGATAAACTTAATATTCTCTTCAAAATTTCCTGTTAAATTTTCATAAATTTTTAATACATCTCCATCAAATCTTGATAATTTGCCTGCTGATGCAATAATTTTAGCTTGTTTTTCTATATATTCCTTACTAGTTTCTCCTAATAATACTACTTCCATCTGTTGTTCTCCTTTCTTTATTTTATTTTTTTAAAACATTTATATGAAAAAATCACTATACATACATATAATGATTCTTTCTACCCTTTTGATTTTGAAGAGAATTTTCAAATTTCTCTACTAACACTACTTTATTCTTTTTTAAACTTTTTGGCACATCAATTAATCTTTGGTTTTTAGAACCTCTAAAAATGACATCATAGCTTTTTTCAGATAACATAAATCTTCCATCTACTAATACATCTATATTTTCTAAAAAATCTTTAATTGACTTGTCTATTTTTGCTTTTTTTAATAATTCTTCAAAAGTATATCCCGTATAACACCATACATTTAAGCCAATACTTTTGCAAAACTTGGCAATATCAGTACAAGCTGTAGCTTGTTCCATGGGATCTCCTCCAGAAAAAGTGATTCCATCTTGAGCTTCTAATGCTTTGATTTTTTGTTTTATTTCTTCTGTGTCTAATAAGAAACCTGTTGTAAAAGAGTGAGTTTCAGGATTATGGCAACCGGGACAATGATGTCTACATCCTTGTGTCCAGATGATACTTCTAATCCCTTCTCCATCTACTATACTATCTCTTTGAATTTCAGGGGTTGCAAGTCTAATTTCCATTTTATGCCGCTTTTTCTATAATTTCTTCAGTTCCGTGTTTTACACGATCATGTTCTTCTGCTCTTTTACCATTATTAAATCTATCCACAGTTCCTACTAAATATCCTGTAATTCTTCTAATTCTTTCAAAACCTACTCCCTCACCAATTGTTTTTACTTCTTTTTCTTCTACTTTCATTTTCTTTCTCCTTCTTTCTTTTTTTTCTAACAGCATGAATTCTTCTTAAAATCATTTACTGTTTCTATGCTTACTCCTTCGTAAGCACGTCTTCCACAACCAGGGCATACATCTCCAATTACTCCTACATATCCACAGACTGGATCTCTATCTACTGGATGATTAATGGCTGCATATCCCATATTATTTTCTTTCATGATACGAACAATTTTTTCAAATGCATCTAAATTTTTTGTTGTATCTCCATCTAATTCAATATAACTAATATGACCTGCATTTGTTAATTCATGATATGGAGCTTCTTTCTTAATTTTATTTACTATTGAAATATTGTAGTAAACTGGTACATGAAATGAATTTGTGTAATATTCTCTATCTGTAACGCCTTTTATCTTTCCATAAATTGCTTTATCAATATTGACAAATCTTCCACTTAAACCTTCGGCAGGAGTTGCAAGGCAAGTAAAATTCAAATTATATTTTTCTGAATATTCATCACATTTCTTTCTCATAAATGTTACTATTTTTAATCCTAATTCTTGTGCCTCATTACTTTCACCATGATGTTTTCCAATTAGTGCTTTTAAACATTCTGCCAAACCAATGAATCCAATACTCAATGTACCATGTTTTAAAATTCTTCTTAATCTATCTGTTGATTTTAATTTTTCTGAGTCCATCCATACTCCTTGTCCTAATAAGAATGGAAAATTATAAATTCTTTTATTACATTGAATTTCAAATCTTTCTAATAATTGATCACGTACCATATCCATTAATTCTTCTAACTCTTTGAAGAAACCATCTAAATCTGCTTTTTCTTTCGTAACAATTCCATGTTTAATTCCTAAACGTGGTAAGTTAATTGATGTGAATGATAAATTGCCACGCCCTGGTGTTACTGCTTTATTTGGATCAACTACATTTCCAATTACTCTGGTACGGCATCCCATATAACATACTTCTGTATTATAGTCTCCTTTATAATACTGTGCATTAAACGGTGAATCCATAAATGAAAAGTTTGGAAATAATCTTTTAGCTGAAACTTTACATGCTAGTTTAAATAAATCATAATTTGGATCTCCTGGATTGTAATTTACTCCCTCTTTTATTTTAAAAATGGAAATTGGGAAAATTGGAGTTTCATTTTTTCCTAAACCAGCATCTACTGATAACAAATAATTTTTCATAACCATTCTTCCTTCAGGAGAAGTATCTGTTCCAAAATTAATAGAAGAAAACGGTACTTGAGCTCCAGCTCTAGAGTGCATTGTATTTAAATTATGAACAAATGCTTCCATAGCTTGATAAGTTGCTCTATCTGTTTTGGCTAAAGCAGTGTCATAAGCTTTTTCAAATATTCTTCTAACTTCTTTGCTTTCTTTATAAAAAGGTTCAAATATCCCTATATCAACTGCGATAGAATTTAATTTGTCAATATTAGAAGCAAGTTTATCCATATTTACAAAGCTAATGAAATCAGTAAAATCTAATAATTCATATAATGCTTGCTTATATTCTTTTTTGAATGTTTTTAACACTCCTGGTGCCATGTAATAATCAAAAGCAGGAATACTTTGTCCACCATGTTGATCATTTTGGTTAGATTGAACTGCAATTGCTGCTAGTGCACTATATGCATTAATAGATTGAGGTTCTCTTAAATGTCCATGTCCTGTAGAGAATCCGTTCTTAAACAATTTATTTAAATCAATTTGCATACAAGTTGTTGTTCCCATTGCTAAAAAATCCATATCATGAATGTGGATATCTCCACTATCATGTGCATCTGCATATTTTTTCTTCATTAAATATGCTTTAGAAAATTCTTTTGAAACGGTAGAACCATATTGTAACATTGTTCCCATAGCACTATTTCCATCGATATTTGCATTTTCTCTTTTAGCATCTTCTTCAAAAGCATTTTTTAGTCCTAAGCCTTCCAAAGATTTTAAAAATTTATGCATCTTTTTTTCGTCAGAAAATAATTGTCTGGATTTATCTCTTCTTTCACGATATTCGGAAAACGATTGATAGACTTCATCATATTTGTATTTTTTTAACATTTCTTCTATTAAATCTTGAATGTCTTCAATTTTTATTTTTTCTTCTTCTTTGTAATCTTTTGAAATTCTTTTTATTACACTTTGGTAAACTTTTTGAACATCTTTTGCATCATATTTTACTTCATCTTCTTCTGCTTTTGGGACTGCATCAAAGCCTTTTTTGATGGCAATTGCAACTTTTTTGCTATCAAAAGAAACTTTTTTGCCATTTCTTTTTACAACTTTTAAATGTTCTAAAATTTCTTCGTTCATTATACTTCACTCCTCTTATTTTATCTCTTACAGTTATCATTATACAAAAAACAGATATGCTTTGTCAATAAAAAATACGAACATTTTGTTTTTTTCATTTTTTTCATTTTTTTCATTTTTATTTTTTTGCTTTTTTTCATTTTTTTGTCTTTTTGTTTTATATACATTTTGTCTCTTGTCTTTTTTAATTCCTTTATTTTAAAGGTTTTTTTAATTCTTTACATCTTTTTACGTATTTTTTTATTTTTTTATTTTTTGCACTTTTAGTTTTTTTAATTTGCTTTTTTTTATATTTTTTTGTTTTTTTTATTTTCTTTTTTTGAATGCTGTTCGTATTTTTTTAGATGCATGTTAGTTAATTTTTAAAGATAATTACAGATATATTATGGAATAATTTTGTTATCTTTTTCTCACTTGCTGTTTGTATTTAAATTTTTTATTATCTAAGTATATTTTTCATTTTCAGAAACAATTTAAATAATAAGAATATATTTTTTAATTTTTTTGCTTTGTAAAAGATGATTAAACATTTTCTATTTTCTTATTTGCTTTAGCCTTTTTTTATTTTACTTTTTTATTATGCGTCAAATATTCCAAATAACACCATCAAAAAAGGAGATAGAAAATACATATTCTAGCGTTTGAAGTTCATAATAGTAGTGGGTGATGAAAAATGGGAAAGAATAAAAATTCTAAGAATTCTAATAATAAGAATGCTTCATCTAAAAACTCATATAATATGAGTGGTGCTAATTCTTGCAATGAAAATTCTAATAATATGAATTCTAATAATTCAAGTAAAAATAGTCTAAATTAGTAGACTATTTTTTCTTTTTTCATTTTGATTTGATAGGAATATTTTATTGTTTTCTTTTTTTTTGAGTCAACAATATTAGTAAAGTAAAACTGCTATAAAGAAAAGATAATATTATGTTACATAATGATAACTAGACTGAATCATAGAACTATTTAAATCATCCATTTTTAAAGATTAGGGATAAGTTCTACTTCATCACGATAAATTACTAATGTAATCACGATACATGCAATCATTGTTAAAAAAGCATCCATCATTTTATATCAATGGCGGAACTAATGAAGGGAATCATCATTAAAATAAAATAATAAAATGTTAAATTTGGTTTGATGATTCTAAATTTCAAATACACTTCTCTTCCTTTATCCATATAATAAACTACTTACTAATATTAATGAAATTGTTTCAAAATATATTGTTTTCCAACAACTTTTCAGTTTTTTTACCTAGTTCAAAAACTCATAAACAGTCCAATTGGAAAAAGATAAAATACTAGCTGGATATTCAAAAATATATAAATCACTACTTAAAAAATAAAAAAAATATCTGGCAACTAAGAACTTTCGTACACTTACTAATTGCTCTATTTGTAATAGATCATTGTTCTGCTAATTCTTTTGGCAGTATCCTTTTTTCGTTTCTTTTTAATAAATTTACTTATCTTTTTTACATCCAATTGTCTTCACCTCTATGTTAGAGTAATGTATGAAAATAAAAAAGTAACAAACTTTTGATTTCATATAAAAACTATAGTAAGAAAGCAGTTCTTTGGTTAAAACAAGATCTGAATTACTACAACTGATAAGATAATAGCACATAAATCTGCTAATAATCCTACGATTAAAGAATATTTAATTTTTTTTATTCCAATCGAAGAATAATAAAGACTTAAAATATAAATTGTAGTATCAGTACTTCCTTGAATAACAGAGGCAATCCTTCCTAGATAAGAATCTGGCCCATGAATCTTTAGGATTTCGTTCATTAATACTAAAGAAGAACTTCCTGAAATTGGGCGCATAATGGCTAAAGATAATAATTCTTGAGGAAAATGTATCATTTGGAGTATTGGTGCAATTAATTTTGTTAAATCCGTTATGATATTACTTTTTACTAAAATATCTATACTAATTACCATTGCAAACATCGTTGGAAAAATTTTTAAAGCCATACTTAATCCTTCTTTTACACCTTCTAAAAAAACATCAAAAATATCTATTTTTTTATAGATGCCATAAATAAGAATAAAAGAGACTATACTAGGAATAATAAAATTAGTCATATTTTTTTCTCCAAATATAGCAAAATATTCTATCTAATATTAATCCTATAAGACAAGATAATATTGTTGCTATTAAGCATGCTCCTATAATCTCAGTAGGATTTTTTGAGTGATTTAAATTTCTAAAACTAATAACTGTTGTTGGTATTAATGTAATGGATGCTGTGTTTAATACTAAAAATGTTATCATACTTCTAGTAGCAGTATCTTTCTTAGAATTTTCTTTTTGCATGCTGTCCATTGCTTTTAATCCAAATGGTGTGGCTGCATTTCCTAATCCTAGCATATTCATTGCCATATTTGAAGCAATGTAACTAATAGCTTCTCCACCACGTTTTAATTCTGGAAATAAGGGATGTATAATTTTTGAAAGCAATATGGATATTTTTTTTAATAGTCCACTCTCTTCTGCTATTTTCATTACTCCTAGCCAAAGACACAATAATGGAATCATCTTTACTACCATTTCTATTGCTATGGAACCAGAAGAAATTAAACTATCGTTCATGGCGTTACTATTTCCAGTTAAGAAACTATATACTACTCCTATTATGATAAACATACCAAAAATATAATTAATCATCACATAATTCCTTTCAAACAATCCAAAATTCCTTTGTTTTTCTTCTCAATATTTTCAATATAGATATTTTCTTTATAAAGTAGCGTTTTATCTAAGTAAATTAAATACTGACCTACTTTATCGTTTTCTTTATAATTTTTTTTCTTTTCTAATTGGATTTTTCCTACTAAACTTCCTAATTCATCTTTTTTAAATGGAATGTAAACATCATTCTTGATATAAAATTCTCCATGATAATATGTATCGCCTATTACTTCAAATTTGCTTTTGTTTAGCACTCTGTAAGCTATATAATTATTAAAAGCGTATTCATATAAGGATTTATGAGTATTCCAATCATCACTATCTTTAATTGTTACTACAATTAAATCAATGTTATCACTACTAGCGGTACTTACTAAAGTTCGTTTGGCTTTTTCGGTATATCCAGTTTTTCCACCTGTAATATAATCTTCTGCTAATAATTTGTTTTTATTTTTCCAAACATAAGTCTTTTTATTTGTTTTTACTGTATAACTTTTCGTTTTGACAATTTCACGATAATCTTCATACTTCATGGCATATCTAGTTAAAAGAGCCATATCATAAGCAGTAGAATAATTTCCAGAATCACTATTATCTAAGCCACTAGGATTTACAAAAATAGTATTCGTCATACCAATTTCTTTGGCTTTTTGGTTCATTTTTTCAACGAATTTTTCAACACTTCCCCCTACATATTCCGCAACCATTAAGGCTGCATCATTTCCTGATCGAAGCATCAGTCCATATAATAAGTCTCTTAATTTGATTTCTTCTCCTACTTCAATATAAATTCCTGAACCATAGGATTCCTTAATTACTTCATCTACCACTACTGTATCTTCTAATTTTTCAGATTCTATGGCTAAGAGACATGTCATAATTTTTGTAATCGATGCAATTAACATTGGCGTATTATAATTTTTTCCAGCTAATACTCTACCAGTGGTTTCATCCATTAATACGTATTCATGGGCTGTATCTATACTGGCAGACACTATATTCATTCCAATAAAAAATAAAAGACTACATAATAATGCTTTCTTCATTCCAACCTCACCTAGTAATAGTATGAATTTTTTTCTTAAATTAGTCCTTCTCTTTTTATTTTCTTTTGATACTATTTCTTCTTTAATTTTAAATTTTCTAACAGAAAAAAAGATCCAATCAATCAATCTTTGAATTAGATCTTCTCATTTTATCTTTTATGTTCTTCTGTGGTTACTCCAAGGCTAGATAAACCATTGATATTTTGGGCTAAATTTATACTTTTTTCTTCCAGATTTTGTATTATAACGCTTTTTTCATTTGGATTAGCATAGACTTCCGTTAATTCTTTTTGAACAAATAACATTTTTTGTCCTAATGACCCTAGTGCTTCTAAGACTTGCTCTTTTGTCATTAACTGATCCGTTGCTACTGCTCTCATAATACTTTCTAATAATTGATATTGCTCTGTCATTTTATCAAATAAATAATCAAAATTTTCCATTTTTCACCTCCTAACATCTTTTGGTAGTGTGCAAAGTTTAATGCACTACTAACCACTTTTTCCTTTATTTTACAACGCTTTTCTAGTATTTTAATCGATACCTCCCTTTTTGGAGTGATTTTTCTACTAAAAAATTTGTTTTATATCTATTAAAAAA
>JALEZJ010000052.1 GCA_022772985.1 Erysipelotrichaceae bacterium
TTTTTTAATAGATATAAAACAAATTTTTTAGTAGAAAAATCACTCCAAAAAGGGAGGTATCGATTAAAATACTAGAAAAGCGTTGTAAAATAAAGGAAAAAGTGGTTAGTAGTGCATTAAACTTTGCACACTACCAAAAGAAGTAAGGAGTAATTTTATGATTTTAAAAAAAAGATGTAGAAGAGAACTTTTATTTTGTTTCTATAGAAAACATTTGCCTAAAAATTATACCAAAAATGATATTTTAGAATTTCTAAAAAGATTAAGAGATGAAATTAACAAATATAAATATTCTGTATCATCTAATTTTATAACAATTGGTAGAAGGGATTTTTTGAGAGAAAGTTTAACTAAAAAATTAAAATTTGACTACGATGATCAAGAAATAAAATTTCAAGATTCGTTAGGAAATATAGAAAGTTATATTTACGGAGAAGATTATTTTCATTGGCTTCATCATAAATATACAAAGAAAAAATTTGAACATCTTTTAAAAATAAATGCAAAATATAGGGATAAAGGGATAATATGTTTACAAGAAAAAAATATATTACTAGATATGATTAATGAAATGGAAGGGTATATCAATGAGCATTATGAGGAATTTATTTAATATATTAAATTTTAAAAGAAAACAAGGCTTAATGAATGAGAATGAATACTATGGTTATTTAATAAATTCTAATGATAATAATTTATATGGATTTGATAAAAGATTTTCTAATCAAGAAGATTATTTATATAAATTATATGGAAAGTGTGATGAATATAATAAAAAAGTAAGAATGATTGTGATTAGTGATACTCATAATTGTTTAAAAGAAGAAGAATTTAGACAATTTATTGAATGTCACAATATTTACGATATTTGTATTTTATTGGGAGATCATAATAGTAATGATATTTCAATTTTATTAAAATATATAGATAAAAACAAAATATATGGTTTACTTGGAAATCATGATTATGACTATTTGTTGGATTATGGTATTCCTAATTTAAATGGGAGAGTAATTGATGTGAATGGTACAACATTATTAGGAATAGAAGGAAGTTTTAAATATAAGCCTTCAAATTTTCCTTCATTTTCTCAAAAAGAAAGTATTTTATTTTTTGATGATAAACCTAAGGTAGATATATTATTGAGTCACGATAATAGATTTGATAGTAGTATGGAAAGAAATCCAGCACATCAAGGGTTATTTGGAATTACATATTATCTATTTAAGAATAAAGTTCCATATCATATACATGGACATATTCATAACTCATATAAAAAAGATATGATTAATGGAACAAAAGAAATTAGTGTTTATATGTTTGAATATTTAGAATTATAAAAGAAGAAGTAATAATTAATTGTATTATCAAGACTAATATGAAAAAGATAAAATAAAAAACATATACTTAAATAGGGTGAAGTTCTATGAGACAGTACAAAACGTTAATCATAGTTTTATTCTTTTTAAGTATTTTTTGTTTTTCAAAAGTAAATGCTATGGTAAAAGATTATTCATTATTAGGGAAAACAATTTATTTAGATGCTGGTCATGGTGGACGTGATTCTGGAGCCATTTCTAACACTTTCTTAGAAAAAGATATGAATTTATTATTAGTAAAAAAATTAGAAAAAGCATTAATAGAAAAGGGGGCTATGGTTTTTTTAACAAGAGATGGAGATTATGATTTAGCTAGTAGTACTATGAATCGCAAACGAAATGATTTATACAATCGTGTAAAATTAATTAATAACTCTAATTGTGATATGTATATTTCAATGCATTTAAATGCTAGTCCAAGTAGCAAGTGGAATGGAATCCAACTCTTTTATAGTAATGTTGTAAAAGAAAATAAAATAGTGGCTGAAACGATTACTAATACTATGAAAGAAAATATGAAAAATGTTCGTGATGTAAAAAAAGAAAATGGTTATTATATGTATTCTAAAATTAAGGTTCCTGGTGTTTTGGTTGAGGCTGGGTTTATTAGTAATGCTAATGATAATTATAAAATTAGGCAAAGTGATTATCAAGATATTTTGATAAATAACATTGTTAGGGGAATTGAAAATTATTTTAATAAGGGCTAGATTTTAGAAAAAAAATTTGTTATACTCATAATAGGTGGTGCTGATGGAGAAAATATATTTAAAGTATGATGATGTTAGGCCATGTGTAGAGTGTGATTATGGTTTTGTCAAAGAAATTTTATTTATAGGATTTATGTATCCATATAAAAAGGGAGATTTAAAGTATTTTTTTATTATGTTTGCGTTACAGTTGGCGGTTTGTATTTTATTGATTATATTATTTCCTATTCCTATTATTTTTAAATTGATTATGTGTATTGTTATGATATTATTTATAAATTTGTTATTTGCATGTAATTATAATATGTTGGTGATTGAACAATTATTAAAAGAGGGATACTATCCTATGGATTATAATTCTTCTGATAAATTAATTAAAAAAGGAATTTACTTTAAGTTACAATAGTCGTAAATTCCTTTTTATTGGATCTCTTTTTTTAAAAGAATTGTATCAATTGTTTCAAAATTATTTTTTTCATATAACATATGAGCATAGACTCTGTTTTTATTTGATGTCATATTAATCAGGTTGCCCTGATTTTTTTTGATGATTTGAATACATTCTTTTAATAATTTATCACCATATCCTTGATGGTGGTATTCTTTTTTTATACAAAAACTATTGATGTAAGCAATTCGTTTGTTTTCAAATACATTGTTTATATAATCAATTTGAGCGATTCCTATTAATTGATTTTCTTGATATATTCCAATGATTTTTCCTAGTAATTCTATTGTGGTTGGTTGATATGGTTTATTGAAGCTTTCACAATATAATTGTTTGGCTTGTTCAAAGTCTTCTTTCGGTAATTCTTTTATATTCATTTTTGTTCCTTCTTTCTAAAATTCAAAGTATTTAAAGGTTAAATTTTCTTGACAGGGTCTTCCTGTTGAAAAAGATAAATTAGGAAATAGATTTTTTAATTTTTTTCTATTTAATTGTTTTTCTTCTAATAAATCTGTTACTTGCTTGATTGTATTTGTTGCATCTTTTAAGGCTTGTTGATATAAATCTAGAAAGGATGTATTAAATTTTTTTGATTTATCCCAAGGATAATACCATTCTTGGTGTGTTAAGTTTAGATAATTTTTATTTTCTTTGTAAGTATTATAATAGGATAGTTCTTGAAGGCGTGGGCTTGATTTGGGAGATATTTTGTCGATTAGGTGATAAATTTTTAATTTGATTCCATATGGATCGTAATTAGCGTAGTGAAAAAAGTGTTTCATATATTGGATGGAACGTAAATATTTTGGCATGATATTTGAAATTTCATAAGTTTTTTTGATGGTTTCATTGATCATTTGTTGTACTGTGATGGAAATGGTTGGGGTTTGAAAAATTTCTTTATAAATCTTAAACTTTTGAGGTTTTTGTTTTTCTTTTTTTTCTATTAGATAAAGATCAATTTGATACTCTATTTCTTGATGGAGGCCATTGTATTTATAGGTGTTTTTATTATTTGGTTGAAAGAGACCTGATTTATAATAAATGAATGGATGGGTATGAAGATCTAGATAGTAGTGACAAATGTAACCGTATAAGTATGACATTACTTCTTCATTTTGTTGAAGATTTTTTTGGTAAATATATTCAATTGTGTTTAAAAAGAAACTTTGGGTATTTTGATGGTGCATTTGATTTTGAATTTTTCCCATTTGTTTGGCTTTTTTTCCAAGAAAGAAATGGTAAAACATGAATGGATCTGATCCTTGGGAAAAGAGTTTGAAGTGTTCTAGTTTGTGTTTTATTTTTTCTTGATATTTTGGTGGAAGTTCTTTTAAAACATCTAATCCAAAATAAGTATGTGTCATGGAGCTAGGCATATTTTATTACCTCCTGTTTGTTTTTTTATTTTGACTTTGGGTGATTGTTTCTTTGGTAATAGATGCAAATTCTTCTAGTGTTTGGTAACTTAGTACTGTTTCTTCTATATATTTTAGGCATGAAATGGTTGATTTTATTTGTTCAAAATACTGATTTAGAAGTTCTATTTCATTTTGGGATTGACATTTTTGAAATAGAATATTTTTTAATAGATCATAGCCATAATGATTAAAACAAATTGAGACATCATAGTTGCTATTTGGTTGGAATTCATCTGTATCAAAGATGTAGATTTGATGATTTTGTACTTTGCTATTATGGTAACCTGTATCTATTGGTAAGATGCCATCTTGTTTGTATTTTTGAAATTCTTGATTGATTTGTTGAAGATTTTTGTAAAATTGAATTGGGCTAAGAGAATTTATACTAGAAGGATTGTGAATATTTTTTAAAATGATGCCACAGAAATTGTTTTCTTCATCTTTAAAGTAGTCAATTGGAAATAGAGTGTGTTGGTAGTGTGGTGATACTTTGATTAGGTATTTGATCCATTCTTGATGTTCTTTACTGGTATTTTTTAGATATTTATAAATGAAATTTCCTAATCGATAAGCACTTTTATTTTTAGATTCTTCTTCGATTGGTTCCATGAATTCTTTTTTTATTTGTATTCCATTAGAACGATAAATTTGATTCATTTTGTTACCTCTTTCTTTTTTTCATAATAAAAGAAAAGATGATGGATGAATTCTTTAGAATTTAAAATCGTTAAAGTCATCATCTGACATATCTTTTCGATCAAAAAATAGTTTTTCTTCATATTTACATAATTTGGCGACGATGTTAGTTGGAAATAATTTTACTAATTTATTATAGGTGGCAATGTTTTTATTATAGTATTCTCGATTTACTAATAATGTTTCATCTAAATCATCAATTTTTTTAGTAATAGCAATGATTTCTTCATTTTCTCGTAGTTCTTTATATTTTTCTTTTAAAGTTATAAATTTATTGTTTGCTTCAATTAATTTACGATCTAGATCAAAATTAGATATTTTTCTTGTTCTTAATCTGACAATTTCTTCAAACATTTTTTTGTCTAATTCTTCATTTATTTTTTCATTTCCTTTGATTAAGGAAACACATTTGTTGATATTATCATATTTATCTCGTAGGTTATTATCAATTATAGCTTCTACTTCGTTAATTCGAATTACATAGTCTTGTAATTTATTATATAGGGTGGTGTAAATACCAATTAATAAGCAGATTACTATCATCATTCCTAATAGAATTAGCATTAAAGCATCCATATCATCACTTCCAATAAGTATTATAACAAATAATGCTTATTTTATCAATTCTTTCTTTTAGACTTTACAGGATGAAAAATTAGTAGTAATAAAAAATATAGAGTTTTTCTCTATATTATTATGTATTTGGTAAATAAAATTCTTTGTTATAATTAATTGGTTCTTCAAAGGTTACAAAATCTAGATAAATCATTAATATTAAGTACCATTCTCCAGTATTTGGATTGGAGACAATAATGTGATCTTTTCCTGATTGTTCAATAATTCCGTCAAAGACACGATCTTGCCATTCAATGGAACCTGGGACGGTAACATGAAATCTTGCTTTTTTCCCCCTATTTAATCTTAAGATGTTTTCTATATAGGATTGTTCATCTGGGATGAGACCACTATTATACATGGCATTTGGAGATCCGGTTTGGTCGTAGGTTGGCATTGCTTGTTGATTGGGTAAATTGGTTGTATTAATTCCGGCGTTTGGATATACTGGATTTTGATAATAACTATTATTCATTTAATCATCCTTTCTTCATCAGTTAAATATATGCATGAATAATAGGTTTTATTAGTTACTTTTCTTTATTCGGTAAAAATTGATGGAAGGAGTATTGAATAGTCTGAAATTTATTTGATTGACTCCAATCCCATTTGATATATAGATATTAGTTTGATTTATTTTATAGTAGGGTTTGTAATAATTTTTGGCGCCGGTTGGTAATAGCAGTTGTTTTATGATTGGAATATTGATAGAACCATTGATTGAGTGTCCAGATACAATCATAGAGGTATTTGGTAAGTTTTCTACAATTTTTGGAATGTAATCTGGCTCGTGAACCATGATAATTTGGTAAATACTATTATCTTCATTTTGAAGAGATTGGCTTATTTCATTAATATTTGCTTTGTTTTTTAGATAACTACTGATTCCACCAATTATTATTTGATCGTTATTTTCATTATGAATGATGGTATATTCATTTTCTAATACTGTAAAATTACTTTGTATATAAATGTTTTTGATATTTTCAATTTCTTGATAATCTTGATCTCCTAGTATTGCATAATTCCCATATTTGGCTTTAATTTGTGAAAGTTCTTTTATTAAGAAGTTTATATCTGTATTTTTTAATTGATAATCTTTATCTAATAAATCTCCTGTGAAAAGAACAAGATCTGGTTTTGTTTTATTGATTGCTTGTATTAGTTCTTTTACTCTTGCTTCTGTAATTATTTTTTTATAATGTAGATCGGAGAAATGAATGATTTTTAGGCCATCATAACTTTCTGTTAGATTGGTATAAATCATGGTTTCTTTTGTTTTTAATCCAATTGTTCCAAAAAAACGGCTGTATAATAAAATACCAAAGATAATAATTAAAAAAATTAGAATAAAATATAATATTTTTTTCATAGTTTCACCGAAATTAAGTATAAGATAAGAGCTAGGGTATTATGCATAGAATGGATGGTAATAGTAGAAAAAATATTATTTGTTTTACTATACAATAATGCAAAGGCAAAACCTAAGGAACAATATGGAATTAAGTATAATAGATCTATTGGACTATTTAGAGAAGATATGACATGAAGGCTTCCGAAGATTAAACCAGATAAGAATACATAAAAATAACGATTATTTGTAATCTTTCGAATACTTTTTCGGAAGATTAATTCTTCTGAAATAGGTGCGTAGATGATTAATTCAAAGGCCATATACCAAGGAGCAAGTTGAATTAAACTTCTGACGCTTTCTTCATTGGTGGCTAATTTACCATTGGTAAGAATGGCAATGATATAATTACTAATTATCATAATGAAAAGACCAACTGCCCAGTAGTGCATGGATTGTTTTAAATTTTCTAATAGATTATGATTAAAATAATTATGAAAGTCATGATGGATTTCTTTTTGATAAATTTTTATTAAGATGAGTAAAAGAGCAAGATCGCTTATTAGCATATAAACTATTTTTCCTAATTCACTAAAATTTGTATAATTTATACCAAAGATGGCTAAGAAAAACATTGGAATATAGCTCCAGAGAAGTAATAATAATATTAATCCTATACTAATTAAAGAATAAAGTAGACTATTTTCTATTTTATTTTGGTTTTGTTGTTTGGCACTTGATAATGAGATAGAAGGCTTTATTTTATTTAAGTATTTAGGTTTTATTTTATTTCTTTTCATTGTACACCTCTTATTTATTATAGCAAATATTCTATAAATAATCTATTTTTCTTTTCTATAACTGTAGATTTTTTTTTTTTTTAATGTCAAATCAACTAATTTTTAGTGATAGTTTAGAGAGAGGTGATTTTAGGCGTTTTGATTTTTCTTTTATTTTTGGTGTGGTTTTCTTTTTTTAAAAAATTATTTTGATAAATAACTTCTTCTATAGGTCTTTTTTTAAAGATTGTCATAATTTCATTGATGCTTAAATTGTTTGATAAGTCACTTTCTAGGTTGATGATTTGTTCTTGATAATAAATTTTTAAGATTTCAGTAGGACTTTTTTGATAAAATTCTGTTGAGATATTTTGAAGTTTTTGATAAGTTGTTGATTTTTTAAAAAGAATAGCCGCTTCATCGTAGGGAATTTTGCATTGAATGATTAGTTTATTGATTACTTCTATAGTAATAATTCCTATTTGGGAATTGATATGTGTAAGTTTATTTATTTTTTTCATAATTTATTGCTCCTTTTTGACTTCAAATATTATAGTATAAATTGAAAAAATATTCAAGATTTATTTTTTTTATGATAGAATGGTGTTAAAGGAGAGGATGTTGATGGAGATTCGGTTTGTTCAAGTGGGAGAATTACAGTGTAATTGCTATTTGCTTGAAAAAGAACAACAATGTTTATTAATTGATCCAGGGGATGAGTATGAAAAAATACAGAAGTTTATTCAAGGTAAAAAGATATTAGCGATTCTTCTTACTCATAGTCATTTTGATCATATTGGATGTGTCAAGAGACTTGTTAAGGAATATCAAATTCCGGTTTATCATAAGGATAATTTAAATGAAGGAAAGCATAAAATCAGTATTTTTGATTTTGAAGTAATTTATACTTTTGGGCATACAATGGATTCTATTACTTATTATTTTAAAGAGGAAAAGGCGATGTTTACAGGAGATTTTTTATTTTTTAGAACCATTGGAAGATGTGATTTTTTGGAAAGTGATTATAGTGCTATGTTAGATAGTATTGAAAAAATAAAAAAGTATAATGATGATGTTATTGTTTATCCAGGGCATGGTAGTACTACTGTTTTGGGAGATGAAAAGAAATATAATCATTATTTTAATAATAATAGGAAGTAGTGAGTATTTAGATGAGAGTATTTTATTCATTAGATAATGTTTTAGAAAGATTATCTTATTCGAAATTTCGAAGTCAATTTTGTTTGAAAGAAAAAGAACGATTTTATATTGAACAAAAGGGTATGACAGTTATTGAAAAGCATGCTCGTGATTTTGTTTCTAAGCGTTTAGCTCCAGCGGTGATTGTTCGTGATGGGAAGCAAACTCCCATGAGAGGACATCCTGTCTTTATTGCTCAGCATGCTACTGCTACTTGTTGTCGTGGTTGTCTTTTTAAATGGTATGGGATAGAGAAGGGAAGAGAATTATCGAAAGAAGAGCAAGATTATGTTGTTTCTGTTATTATGAAATGGATTTGTAAACAAATAGGCTGTTAGAGTAGATTTTTTGAAAATACTTATTTTTTATTAAGGTGTTATTTGGGGAAGTAACTAAGATAGAGTGGTGGTTTTTATTTTAGGATTAAGTTAGTAAAAGATAAAAGTGATAGATAAAAATTGGTATTTATGTTTTATATTTATAGTAATAATGGTGAGTAGTTTCATTTTATAGAGAATTTGTTTTTTCTTCTTTTTTTTTAGTTGATTTTATGTTAAAATTTATTAGGTATTTGGATTTATTAGCAATTTATAAATTTTGGCATAGAAGGGAGTAAGTGTAGTATTTATTGTGCTTGATAAATGATACACAGTTGTAGGAAAATATGAGGGAAGAATATTATATGAGATTGGCTTTGCAAGAGGCGTATCAAGCTAGTCGGTTAAATGAAGTACCAATTGGTTGTGTGATTGTAAAAGATGGAAAGGTAATTGCTCGTTCTTATAATCGTAAGACTTTAGATAATGTGGCAACTTATCATGCTGAAATTTTAGCGATTGAAATGGCATGTAAAAAATTAAAAACTTGGTATTTAGATGATTGTACATTATATACAACGGTTGAGCCTTGTCTTATGTGCACGGGTGCGATTATTCAATCAAGGATTTCTAAGGTAGTGTATGGTACTAAAAATGATGCCTTTGGTTATTTGTCTAAAATTCATGAATTAAAAGTGCAAGTAGTTGCTGGTATTTTGCAAGAGGAATGTAGTATGGTTTTGTCCACTTTTTTTAAAGAGAGAAGAGAAAAAAAGTTTAATGTAGCTATTTTAGAGTAACAAGATGTTGACAAATTTTTAACAGATAGTTAAAAATATAGATATCTTTCATTATCTGTGTTATACTGATAGTACCTAAAGGGTACGATATCATATAGTATAAAACCAACTAAAGATATATAAGGGAATCTATATCATATTATGTGTTGAATACTTAAAGAATTTTAAGGATCCTAAGTAATATGTGCGGTTTACCGCCATGTGGTATACGCGCATGGTTTTATCTTAAAGTGAGTCGGCTCTTTGGGTTTTATTATGGAGAAAAATGTTTTTAGGTGAAGTTATATGTTTGATAGAGTTGTTAAATTAATTGGGGAAGATAATTTTTTGAAAATTCAATCTACTACAGTAGCGATTGTTGGCTTGGGTGGTGTTGGCGGATATGCTGTTGAGTCTTTAGTGCGAAGTGGTGTTGGAAAACTTATTTTGGTAGATTATGATATTATAGATGTTACAAATTTAAATCGACAAGTGGTTACGAATTTGGATAATCTGGCTTGCTATAAGACAGATGAATGGAAGAGAAGAATTCAAATGATTAATCCAGATTGTCAGGTGGTTGTATTGAATTTCAAATTAAGTTTAGATAATATGGATGTGTTATTTTCACATTCTTTTGATTATTTAATTGATGCGTGTGATACAGTCGTAGTAAAGGAAGAATTGATTAGAAAGTGTTTAGAGCAGAAAGTTAAAATTATTTCTAGTATGGGAACTGGAAATAAACTAGATCCTTCGTTATTAGAAGTTGCGGATATTCGTAAGACTACATATGATCCAATTGCGAAAAAGATTCGCAAATATTTAGTAGAAAATCATATTAGAGGAAAAGTACCAGTAGTTTATTCGAAAGAGCAGAATAAAAAATTTGAAGGAAGTATTCCATCTATGATGTTTGTTCCAGCAACTAGTGGGTTGTTATGTGCAAATTATGTGATAAAAGATATTATAAATTGGAAATAGTGCTTGTAATTTATAAATTTTATGATATAATTAATGACGTGGCAATTCGCTGGCAGTATAGTTAGTCTGTTTATAATTGCAAAATACACATATTTTATATAGGAGGAGAATATTATGAGTAAGAATTTAATCGAGAAGATTACAGAGAAACAACTTAATCCAAATGTTCCAGAGTTTAGAGTAGGAGATACTGTAACTGTTGGTTGTAAGATTAAAGATGTTAGAAATGGAAAGGAAGTAAATAGAATTCAAAATTTTACGGGAATTGTTATTTCACGTAAAAATGCTGGAATTTCAGAAACATTTACTGTAAGGGGTGTTTATAGTGGAGTTGGAGTTGAAAAGACTTTTCCAGTAAATAGTCCTAATATTGATTCTATTGAGGTTGTTAAGAAGGGTAAAGTTAGACGTGCTAAATTATACTTCTTGAGAACAAGAAAGAGTCAATATAAAATTAAAGAAAGTAGAAAAGAAAGAAATAAAGTTGCTTAATGTAGCTTTATTTTTTTTAGTTGATAATTGATATGGCAATCGCTTAAAAATTGTACACTTTTTATGTAAAGTTATTTATAAAACATAATAAATAAGGTATAATCAACTTATGTAGTAAGGAAGTTGGTTATTGTGAATTTATTTGAAAGATTTGAGGTATTAGAAGATCCT
>JALEZJ010000094.1 GCA_022772985.1 Erysipelotrichaceae bacterium
TTAGAAATAGAAGAAAGACAAAAATATTTTTATGATATAAGAAAAGAATATAATTCTTATAAATTAGAAAATGAAAAAGATGTAAAAAGAGCGTCAGAATTTATATTTTTAAATAAAACTTGCTTTAATGGATTGTATAGAGTAAATAAAAATGGAGAATTTAACGTACCAAGTGGAAAATATAAAAATCCGACTATTTGTGATTCTAAAAATTTAAGAAATCTGTCATATTTGTTAAGAAATGTAAGATTTGAATATGGAGATTATAAAAAAAGTAATAAGTATATAGATGATAAAACATTTGTATATTTTGACCCACCATATAGACCTTTATCGGTTACATCAGGATTTACTTCATATACTAAAGAAGATTTTAATGACGAGAACCAAAAAGATTTGGCAAAATACTATGGAGAATTAAATACTAAAAATGCAAAATTAATGTTGTCAAATTCAAATCCCAAAAATACTAATAAAGAAGATACATTTTTTGAAGAAATATACAAAGGATTTAATATAAATGAAGTATCAGCTAAAAGGATGATAAATGCAAATGCTAAAGGAAGAGGAACAATATCAGAATTACTTATTACAAACTACGAGGAGATGAATGAATGTATCCAGGAAAATTCTACTTTGAGGAAAGTAATTTTAAATTAATTGATAATGATACTTTCGATACGCTTAGAGAAATGGAAGAAAAATCGTTCGATATGATTTTTGCAGACCCACCATATTTTTTATCAAGTAATGGAATTACGTGTAGTGGTGGAAAAATGGTTAGTGTGAATAAAGGAAATTGGGATAAATCTTTAAGTATATCAGAAAAACATAAATTTAATAGAGATTGGATAAAAGAATGTTATAGAATTTTAAAAGATAATGGAACTATATGGATAAGCGGAACATTACACAATATTTATTCAATAGGAATGGCTTTAGAAGAAGAAGGTTTTAAAATTATAAATAATATTACTTGGCAAAAAACAAATCCGCCACCTAATTTGGCGTGTAAGACATTTACTCATTCAACTGAAACAATATTATGGGCTAGAAAAGATTTACCAAAAGTTAAATATAAATTCAACTATCAGTTAATGAAAGAATTAAATGATAATAAGCAAATGAAAGATGTTTGGTCAACGTCTTTAACTAAACCATCTGAAAAGAAAAATGGTAAGCATCCTACTCAAAAGCCTCTAGAATTATTAGAAAGAATTATTTTAGCTTCAACAAATGAAGAAGATTTAATTTTAGACCCCTTTTGTGGTAGTAGTACAACAGGAATTGCAGCAAAAAAATTAAATAGAAATTTTATAGGAATTGATAATTCGAAAGAATATTTGGATTTGTCCATAAAAAGATTTCAAGAAATAGTGGAGGGATAAGTATGAACAGAAACTTTGCAGAGTGGCTACTAACATTTACAGATAGCATTGCAAATTATAAATATTATATAGATTTTGAAACAATATATAAAAATGCAGAAGAACATAAAATAGAATTAAATATGTTAAACTCTTTAATTGGGAGTTGTAACATAGAAAAGGAGTTTGAAGAATTAGTAAATAAATATCCAGAAGTTTTAAAATGTATTCCTATATTGTTAGCAGTTAGACAATATGAAATTATTGTGCTAGATGATGATGGAAATAAATTTGAATATAATTTCAAAAAAATGAATTATGATGTTGAACAATATAAAGTTTTTATGAGAGAAACAGGTTTATTTGATTTAATAGAAAAACATTTAGTTAATAATTTGTATGATTATGTTTTGGGTGTAGAATCAGGATTAAATTCAAATGCACGAAAAAATCGTGGTGGGCATTTGATGGAAGATTTAGTGGAAAAATTTATACAAAAAGCTGGATTTAAGAAAAATGAAACATATTTTAAAGAAATGTATTTGCAGGAGATAGAAGAAAAATGGAAATTAGATATGTCATTTATAAGTAATAAAAACCAAGCAACAAAAAGATTTGATTTTGTTATAAAAACAGATAAATGTATTTATGGAATTGAAACTAATTTCTATTCTAGTGGAGGCTCAAAACTTAATGAAACAGCAAGAAGCTATAAAATGATTGCAGAAGAATCAAAAAATATTGTTGGATTTGAATTTGTATGGTTTACTGATGGTAATGGTTGGATTTCAGCAAGAAATAATCTTAAAGAAACATTTGATACAATGGAAAATATATATAATATAAATGATATGAAAAATGATATAATGAAAGAAATAATAAAATAAATTTAAGAGAGAAATTGCTTAGTAAGGAATATTATAAAAAAGTAAATTTCTCTCTTTTTAGATGAAGTAGTACACTAGGAAAGGGATTTAGAACTATTTTTTTATTGAAGACTATAAAATTCATTAATAAAAAATAAAATTACCTTAAAATTGATAAAATCCAAATGTCAAAAATACATTAATATCAATGCTTTTTTACAGGTTTAAAATTAGAATTTTATTGAAGAAATAATTGAAGAAGATTGTAAAATGTGGTATTATATAGGTAATTTAAGACAAAAAAGGTGGATTATTATGAAAGTATTTGATGAAAATGGAAATTTTATAGGAGAATTTATTGAAGCAGAAAAGGAAAAAATTGAGGAATCATTTGAAGGTGGATTATGGTGGTTAGGAATAATATTTCTTTTTATTTCGCCTTTTTGGACAATATTAGTAATTGGTTTATGGTTAATTTTTAAATTGATACTAAAATTAGTAAAATTAATATTTAAAATTGTATGGTGGATTGTACGACTTCCTTTTTGTCTTATTTTTTATAAAGAGCTACCTCAATTCCATAAATATGAATAAAGAAAGTAGGAATATATATGTGGATATTAGTTGTTGTTACAATGATAATACTTACAGTAGGATTAATATATGTTTTAAAACTTAATAAAAAAAATACAAACAATGAAGAAAAAGAAATTGGTATGTTTGTAAGTGAAAACAAAAGTTATTTTCCTACAATTCAAATAATTGAAAATAATACACTTATACCTGATAAAAAAAATAAAATTAATGACTTAGAAATTAAAAAAAATATTTCTATTATAGATAATACAGTTGTAAATTCATCAATGGTTGGTAGAAACTTAAAGAATAGTACAGAGTTGCTAAATAATAATAGAACTTTCTTTTCAGCAAGTAAAAAAGGTACTGAAAATATGATGAAAGTTAAAGGAACAAATGAAGTATATGGAACACAGGTCATAGGTAACAAATTTAATAAACAGACAAAGTTTACGAATGAAAATCAAATGATACAAAAAGCAGGTAAAGACGCTTTAATAAATGCAGGTTTTAATACAGCTTCAATGATTGTTGGACAATACTATATGAATGAAATAAATAACAAATTAGATAACTTGAAAGAAGAAATTAATGTTATTTCTGATTATTTAGACTCTGAATACAAGAGCAGATTATCATACATAGTATCAAAAATTAAAGAGATTACGGAAAACAAGCTAGAAATTTTATGTAATGATTTTTCAAAGGATAAAAGATATGATGAAATTTTGGAACTTGAAAGTGATTGTGCAGAATTGCTAGGGCAAGCGAATGAAATGATAAAAAATAATATAAGTAAGAAAGATATTGATTATTCAAAATATGAGAAAAAATTAAAAGAGATTTATAAATGGTTTTCCAGACAGCAAATATTACAAGTTTTATTATTAGAAATAGGAAATTTAAGATATGTATTAGCAAAAGGAAATGAAACATCTAAATTGAGCCATACACAATATAACAATTATTTACTTCAAAGTAACAATATTAATGAGGCGTTAAAACAATGGCACGATGTAATAAGTAAAAAATTAGGAATTGATATTAGTCAATCAAGAAGAAATGGGAAATTTTTTAAAGCTAGAAAATATACAATTGGAAAGATAAATGAAGATTGGGCATATAATAAATTAGATGAAGAAGTTGTTAAATTAATTGAAAATCAAACTAATGCAAAAAAATTAGAGCCTTATATAAATAATAAGCAAGATGAAATAATAAAGATACAAAAATATAATGGAGAATATTACAATCTTCTTGGAGATGGTAATAATAATTAAAATATATAAAAAGAGAAATCGACACATTTTCTATATAAAATATAGGATTTGAGTTGATTTCTCTATTTTTGTTTATTCTTTTTAAAATGCAATTTTAAGAGATTATATTATTTAGTAGTATAATTTGTTAAAATTAAAATATTTAAAATTATGGAACGCAATTTTGTAATTATGGAACTAGAAAAAAGTAAGAAAATGTGCTATACTATGTAATAAAAAAGAAAGTAGGAATGAAATGAGAATAGATGAACTAGATAAAAGATTAGATAATGAATTTTCAAGTGTTTATAAAATAGTATTAGTAGATGGAGATTGGGGAATTGGAAAGACATATTTAATAAAGAATAAATACAAAGAACATAAAACTAAATATGATAAAGTAATATATGCTTCAATATTTGGTGTTAATTCGATTTCAGAAATTAATTTATATATGTATAATGAATTGCATAAGGTTAGAGGATGGGCAAAAAAGGGATATGATTATTTGTTGGGAGGAAAAGAGTTGGGTGTATTATCAATTTCAATTCCATTTCCTGAAATAAAAAACACAAGTA
>JALEZJ010000125.1 GCA_022772985.1 Erysipelotrichaceae bacterium
ATAGAAATTGATGATGGGTTAAAGGAAATGTTGAATACAAAATTGTTAATTATTGAAGATAATTTATATAAAGATCCTTTAATAACATTGACATATTTTATTCCAGATAAAAAGAAAGATGGTGGTAAATACGTTTCAAGTAATGTTCATATTAAAAGAATAGACAAAGTAGAGTTTAAAATAATTACAAAGGAAAATATTATTATAGATATAGATAATATCATAAATATTTCTTCTCGAGATATCACTTTTAATTTTGAATATGAAAAAGATGATGTAATATAGTTAATAAAAAAATGTAACTAGTTGATGAGATTGATAAAAGTCAGTCTTTTTTAGTGAGGTGATTTAGATAAAAATAAAGATTAAAGATATTACTGTTAAGGGTATTAAAGGACTTGATAAAGGTATAAGTGGAACAGAAAAATTTAAAGATAAAATAGTTGAAATAAAAGATAGAGCAAATGAAATAATAAATAAGGATATAAATGATCCAAATGAATACGCTACTAATCATGTTAGTAATATTTCAAAAGAAATTACCAATGATAGTATTTATAATTTTAATAAATATGGTAAAAAATCTTTTATTAATACTAAAAATAACATAAAGAAAATTAATGATATTAGAAATAATAAAAAAATTGCAAAAGATACAGTTAATTCTAGTAAAAGTGTAGGTAAGGGAATTAAGACATCAAGAAATACTTTCAAAACTACAAAAACGATAAGTAAAAACACAATTAATAATAAGAAGACAGTAATAAAAAATACTAAAAAAATTGTCCGAAATTCTTATCAATCAGTTAAAATGTTAATTAAATTAACAATGAAAACGATAAAGGGAATAATCAAAAGCACTAAAGCATTAATTGATTTGTTAATTGCAGGAGGTTGGATAGCAGTAGTAATTATTATTGTTATATGTATTATAGGAGCATTGTGTAGTTCTATATTTGGTATATTTTTTACAAATGAAGCAAGTGATAATGGTATTACAATGAGTGACGTTATAATGGAAATAAATAAAGAACTATCTACTAAAAATGAAGAGGAAAAGAAAAGTAAACAATTTGATGAGATGAATATAAATGCTAATATTTCTAATTGGAAGGAAGTTTTCGCAATTTATAGTGTAGTTAATTCCAAAAATGGTGAAGACAGTGTTACATTAGATGATAAAAAGATTAATGAAATTAAAAAGATATTTTGGCAATTTAATTCTATAAAATCTTATATAAAAGAAGAAGATAGAAATACGAATATAGTAAAAGTTTTGTATATAGAAATAGAGAGTAAAGATATTACAAGTATGGTAAGATTATATGAATTGAATTCTTCTCAAATAGCAGAAGTTAGAGAATTATTAAATGATGAATATTCTTCTATGTGGAATTCTGTTATATATGGAAGTGTTAATGAAAAAGGATGGATTTTTCCAATAAAAGATGTTTATATAATTACAAATTATTATAGTATGTCACATAAAGCAATAGATATTGCTTCAAGTTATAATACTAATATTTATGCAATTACAAGTGGTACAGTTATTATATCTAAGGGAGGATGTATTGCGGGTGATATTACTTGTAATGGGAAGGCTGGTAATTATATTGTTATTAGTCATGATGATGGAGAATATTATTCAAAATACATGCATTTAAATAAGATTAATGTTAAAGAGGGGGATAAGGTAAATACGGGTGATATTATTGGAACTATGGGTAATACTGGAAATGTTATACCATTACCGACAAGTAATAATCCTTTAAATGGTACTCATTTGCATTTTGTGATAGAGAATGAATCTAATTCAGGAAGATATCCTATTGATCCAAATTTATTTTATTAATTATTAATCTGTATGAAAAAATCATTTTATATGATATACTATTAATATAATTTATATAAAATACAAATTATGGTTTATTTTCTAGAAAGGTAGTGTTATATTTGATTTTTAAAAAAAATTTTTTAACTAAAAGATACATGACTGACAAATATTATAAATACAATAGGGAAGATGTTTATTCTAATAAAAAAAATTTTGAGGAATTTATTTGTAATATTGAAAAAGAATTTTATACTCATCAATTTAATACAGATGATAGATATATTTGTATTGGAAGACAAAGGTTTTTAATAGATGAAATGGAAGAATTATATTATACGAAAGAACAATGTAAACAGAAAAATTTTGATAAATGTCCAACAGTATGGTGTTTAGATTCATTAATGGAATTAATTACACAACATAATTTTTTAACAATTAATGATTATAATTCACTTGTTGGTATTAATGATATTTATAAGGATAAAAGTGTTAATGAATGTAGAGAAATTTATGAATCATATAATCAAAATGATATAATTTCATTAAATGAAAGAGATATTATTTTACATGCAATTAATATGATAAAAGATTCATTAAAGAAATGCAACGAGAATCTTGAATGGAAATAAAATTTAATAAAACAAGAGAAAAGGAGAGATAAATAATGAATAATGAATTATTAAGATTTACAAGTGGATCAAGTATAGGTGTAAATTTTATATTACCTGCAAAAAAAGAATTTATTTTTTTTGAGAATAAATTAGAAGTATATAATAAAGGAAAGTTGATTAAGACAGTTAATTATGAGGATATAGTAGATGTTACTATCATGAAGACATGGCAAAATAATGTTTTTATAAATGTTAAACCTATGGGATTTAATATTTATAAAGTTTCCGATGATATTTGTAATAAAATAAAAGAAATAATAAAAAAATAATTTTGGAGTTTTGAAGTAGAAATGGCAAATAAATCATATATAATTGAAAAAGAAAATGGGGGAAAAGTTATTATTGATAATTCTTATGAGATATCTATTGTACAAAAAATATTAGTTTCTGGAAATCCTAAAATAGTTTCATCAACTTTATTTAAAGATAGTTTTGCAATAGAAGGTGATTTTAATGATGGATTGTATAAATTAAGAAAATTTTTCGACAAATTAAGTGAAGATAGTGTTTATGATAAATTCGACTTTAAAAATCAATCTAATATTATTTATAATAAAATAAAATCTTTTAATGTAAATAAAATAATATTGGAGCCATCTGAAATATTTAATTTAGATGAAAATCAAAATATAAATACATTGTTAAATGATATAAAAACTAATGAAGTTGATGATTATATTTTACAAATAGAAAATCAGTTTGATGAATACAAGAAAAAAATAGATACTATAAGTAGATATTCAGATTATATAGGAATAATATTTAAAAGAAAAAACAAGAAAAAATTAAACTTATTAAGTGATATAATGGAAAATATTGATTATTATATTAAATTTAAAATTGGATTATAATAACATAAGTATTATGTTATGTTTGAAGCAATAATTGGAGATATAGTTAATAAAATTTGTTTGGTAAATAAGGATAATATAATTAAAATACAAATATAAAAAGGATAAAGTATAATGGAATTATTTAATATTTTGAATGATGTTAAAGTGATTATTTCCAAGTATTTGAAAGATGGAAAGTATAATGTTATATTGAAATCTGCTAAGTCAATCGGAATAGGATTTGTTGATGGAGATATTGATATTATTTATAAAGAACGTTAGTGGTTTTGAAAAAATTCAAGTGAGATAAAAAGTTATTTTGGTATTTATACTAGGAGGTATTAGAATGTTTTTTTTAAAAAAGAAAATAGAAAAAAATATAACTGAAGAAGATAGAATTAGAGGAAGTTTGTATGGATTTTTTGTTGGAGATGCTTTAGGTGTTCCAGTTGAATTTTTAAATAGAGGGGTATTATCAAATAGACCAATAAAAAAGATGGAAGAATATGGTACTCATAACCAACCAAAGGGTACATGGTCTGATGATAGCTCAATGGTTTTAGCAACTATTGATTCAATGTATAATAATAAGGAAAAAATACTAACTAATGACATTGTTGATTACTCAGATTTAATGTCTAGGTTTTCTAATTGGAAAAATAAAGGCGATTATACACCTAATAATATAGTTTTTGATATTGGGATAAGTACCAGTTCTGCTATTTCAAAATTTGAAAATAGTAATAATCCTTTTTGTGGGGATAATAACATAAATTCAAATGGTAATGGATCACTTATGAGAATACTTCCAATATCTTTATATACTCATTATTGTATTCATACATCTTATGAATATATAATAAAAGATGATAAGTATGATGTAATAAAAAAAGTTTCTTCGCTAACACATTCGCATGATTTAAGTATAATGTCTTGTTATATTTTTACATATTTTATAGATAATTATATGGAATCATTAGATGTTAGAATAGCTTACGATAGAACAAGAAAGCATTTTATGAATATTTTTGAAGGAAAAATAAAAAAAGAATATGGAGATATTGAAATATATAAAAAATACTTTAATAGACTTATTTATAACGATATAGGAATATTAGATGTAAATGAAATAAAATCGTCAGGGTTTGTTATTGATTCATTAGAAGCATCTATTTGGTGTGTTCTTACCACTAATTCGTTTAAAGAGGCTACTTTAAAAGCGGTTAATTTAGGGGAAGATACTGATACTATTGGAGCATTAACAGGAGCCTTGGCAGGTCTTATATATGGTATAGAAGACATCCCTAAAGAATGGATTAATTCACTACAAAGAAAAGATTATTTGGATGATATGGTGCAAAAATATTTAGATTTAATAGATTTTAGAAAAAATGAAAATGAAATTGAAAGAGAAAAAGTTGTAAAAGAATATATTAAAGAAAGAAAAGAGCGTAGGAAAATAAAGGCTACCAAGGATAGTTGGAAAACTTTATCAATGACAAATAATACTAAAGAATTAGAAATAGAAATCAATTTAACTGATGAAGAAATTGAGTTAATTAAATTGGGACATGTACCTTTTGAAATGGAAGACCATTGGTTTATGTATTTTGATGAAGATGATAACACAATAAATTATTATCATTCTTGGACTGGAATGCCAGTGTTTAAAGGATATTTAGATCCTGATAATAATAAAGTGTATAAACTTATAGTTAGTTTGGAAAAAGAAGTATATCCAAAAAGAAATACTAATGAACAAATAATTAATCAGTTTAAGAGAATGATTGAAAATGAAATACTATGTCATAAATAGTTGAGAGGTGTTATTATGATGAAAATAATAAAAAAATTATTAGGAATAATATTTTTAGTTATGTCAATTTTTATTGCAATTGTTGGAATATATGGATTTTTTGATATGGATTTAGAGGTTTCGAGTAAGATTGCGATTGAATTAATAATTTTTATTGTTTTTTTAGTTCCTTTTTTATTAGGAATTAAGCTATTATTTAATTACAGCATTTTCAAAAAGAAAAATGATAATAAAACAGACTTAAAAGTTGATAATTCAAAAAAGAAAAAAGAGAAAAGTATCGATACTTATATTATAGAAAGTCCGTTTTATGGATATAAAGTATTAGAAACTGAAAATGGAGAAGAATGGAAATATTTTACTGGGAAAGAAGTTTATAATTGGCTTTCTAATGATGATATAGACGGAATTAATTGGTCTTGGAATAGCAATAATATAGTTGAATATATATCAAATGTTAGTCTTAAGAAAAAGATATCTGATATACAGTTATATCTTAATAAAAATGGAACTTGTCGTTTTTTTGTTGGAGTGTTAGAAGAACTAAGTGAAGCTGATAAAAATTTAATTATTAATTTTATTAAGGGACAATTATCAGATGGTTGGGGAGAAGGTAATTTTGATTACGAAGATGAAAAAGGAGAGCAATTTGAATTATCTTTTTGGAAAAATGATGGTAGTTGGTATATAAAATATATTGAAGATGAATTGTTTGAAAAGTTTATTAATATGTTTAAATGTCAAACAGAGAAAGAATGTTATAAGATTGATTTAATTGATGAAACACCTGGTATTTTGGATAATAAAATTGGTGGTTCTCCATATATTCCTATTGAAGAAGAATATCCACTTGATGTGAAGGGAAATCCAATGATTTTACTTTTACAAGTAAACTTAAAAGATATAAAATTAGATGGATATCCAAATGATGGTATAATGGAAATTTTTATTTCTCAAGAGTATAATTATCCATATGAATATAAAATAAAATATTTTAAAGATAATCTAAAATATAAAACAGATTTACCAAATGTTTTAAAAGAGAATACTATTCCATATATTGAAAAAGAATATAAAATAAAACTAGATAGAACAATAGATTATATGAGAATTAGTGATTTTAGGTATTGGGATGTACTTAAAGAAATAGCGAACAATATTTATGGAATAAATCCTGATGAATATGATCTTGGATTCAATAATTATAAGCATAAATATTCAAAAGACTTTGATAAAATTATTTATTCAAAGTGTCCGAAAATATCTATTGGTGGTTATGCTGATTTTACACAAGAAGATCCTAGAAGTTATGAAGATATAGCTGATAAGACTGAGTGTATATTTAAATTGGATTCACTTTATGATCAGAAAAGAATTATAATTGGAGATGTTGGGATTTTATTTGCTTTAATATCTATGGAAGATATTAAAGATAAAAAATTTGAAAATATTTATGTAGATTATGATTGTATGTAAAAAGAAAGTAACTTAAACAACTGCTTTCTTTTCGTCTATTCTAGAATAATTAGTAAAATGTTCTTTATTATAAGTTATAATATTATTATGTAAGGGAATAAGATAGTTGATATTATGAATGAATCATTTGAGAAAATAAAGAGTGAATTACTAAAAACAAAAATATTAGACTGTGAAAAGGAGTAATTAGTATTTATCATGAATTTGATAATAGTAGTATAGAGTAGGATGCATTAATAATTATATCAAGTAATTTGGCATTTACGATTTCTATCTTTTCATATCAAATGAGAAAATTCATGTGGAAATATATTATTGTATAAAAACAAGAAAAAATTTACTGCGAAATCAATTTTTTCAATTCTAAGAAATTGTTAAAAAATATTTTAAATTCGTTATAATGTCTTATAAAATAAGGTTTTTTTCAAAAAACGGTATAAAAACGGTAGTACAAACGGTTATAGAAACGGTATAAAAAAAGTAGTATAACCAGTATTGCAATGGATTTGTCAAGTGGTATAATGTTGTAAAATCGATATAGTTCTCGAAACATATTGTCCTTTAATTTAATTGTTAGAATAACATAATTCTTATAAATTTTGTTAACTAACCATTTAAATTAATAACGGATACTAAATTAACGTGGACTTTTATCGATTTTTTATTGACATTTTTTTAAAAATTCATAGAATATA
Source organism: Erysipelotrichaceae bacterium (assembly GCA_022772985.1). Taxonomy (GTDB): domain Bacteria; phylum Bacillota_I; class Bacilli_A; order RF39; family UBA660; genus RUG11198. The sequence goes on from JALEZJ010000125.1 coordinate 7,326, forward strand.
GAGGCAAATGTTGGGAGTATAAACTTCATATAAATGGAGCTGGTATTTATGAATAATTATAATTCGTTTTACAATCCAAATATTCATTTAAATACAAGATATTATGTATCTTATAATTTTTTAGCCCCTAATTATTCTAAATCTTGGGAATAGTAACCTTCAAAGTTGCTATTCTCTTTTTTATGCGAAGGATGTGATAATTATGAGAAAATCAAAAATAGATGTCAGTAATTATAGGAATCCGTTATTAAAAAATATTTTTCTTCTTGAATTTAATTTTGAAGAAAGCAAGAAAAGTGTAGATGAATTAATGAGAAATATTGAGGAATGGAAATATTCTTATATTAATCTAATTCCACCTAAAATAACCTCTAATTATGAAATTAGATATGAGAAACTTAACTTTACCCCTACGGATAAGGTTGGTGATTTTGTTGAAAAGAAGGTAGATATGGAAATCATGATTGATAAAATATATCAAAGTTTAAAGAAGATACTGGAAAATTTAAATAATCAAGAATTGGATTTTTTTGATATGTTTTATTACAACAGAATGTCAGAGGCTATAATAGGTGAGAGATTAAGAGTAGGACATACACAATTATTACATATTAAACAAAGTTGCATAATTAAGATTGCTTTGGGATTAGAAAAAGCAGTAAGAATTTAAAAAATGTCGTTAGAGTTATTATTGTATGGCTCTTTTTTTATGACTTAAATAGTAAAAGGAGGAATTGTATGAATGAATTGTTGTTTTTTACATTAGGACTATTAATTGGTGGATTAACAGGTGTATCTGTTATGTGTGTATTACAAATTAATAGAGTTAATGAAATGAAAAATAAATATGACGATAAAAGAAAGAAGTTGGATTAAAATGAAAAATTATTATAAGGCAACTATTTGGATTAATCACGACAAACCTTTAACAATGATTTTAAGGGGAAAAGATAAAAAAAGTACAAAGGCATATATTACAAAATTTTATATGAAATTAAATAGTTTATATCATAATATTTATTCATTAAAAATTAGATTAGAAAGAGTATATCTAATTAATGGAAATTACGTAAGTCAAAAAGAATTTAATAATTTGGTGGATGAAATGATAAGGAAAGGTGAAAATAATGAATTATAATTTAGCAAATGTTTTAAGAAACGAAAGAATGAAATTAAATATATCACAAAGTGAATTAGCAAGAAGGGTAGGAGTAGATAGAACTACTATTTTAAAAATTGAAAATGGAGAAAGACAGAAACCTACAATTGATACATTGATAAGATTATCAAAAGGATTGAATATTAATTTATCTCTTTTATTAGAATTATCAGGATATGCTTCAAGAAATATTCTTGATGATAGAATTGATGAAGATGATGATATTGAAGATGAATTTATTACTCAATATACTGTAACTATAAAAGGGGAAATAGTAACTAATGATAATAATAAAGAGGATGCTTTTAAGAATATAATTAAGTTAATAACTGAAACTTTTAACTCTGTTGATGGATTATCAGAAGATTTTGATGAATTACTTGATAATTCAAATATTTTTTTAAGTTTAAAAAGTAAAGAAAAAATATAAAGTCTATTAAATAAGTAATCAAATTATTATGCAACTTTACAAATTTTAAAATTGCACATTAGTAATTTTTTTTGTTTTTGCTATCCTTTTTATTGTAATTATATTACGACGAAAGGAGAAATAATGAAAAAAAGTCAATTTAATTTAAAAAAAGTAATGAAAGAAGGAAATTATAATATGAACTATACAGAAGTATATAAATTAATATCTAAACCTTGGTTTAATACTGAAGACATAAAAAAATTATGTCAATGCGGAAATAAAAAAGCGATACAAATAAGAAAATTAGTGGAAGAGGAAGTAATATCTAAAGGAAAAACTTTACCTATATCATGTTATAAGGCTATACCAACACCTCTTTTGCTAAAATACCTAAATATTGATGTTAATTATGTTTATGAAATGGCAAAAAAAGAACAAGAAATGGGGGATATATAAAATGAGCGTAGAAAAAAGTACCCCTACAAAAGATGGAAAGTGTTGGGTTTTTAGATGTAGATACAAAAATATATTAGGAGAAACAAAAAGTTATAGATCAGGTAGATTTAAAACAAAAAAAGAAGCACAAGAAGCAGAGGTAACATTTAAACTCAAATTAACTGATAAATGTAATTATAATGATTTAACATTTAAAGATTTATACAATAAATATTATGACTATCAAAAAGATAAAGTAAAAAACACAACTATGCATAGCTACACTGCTAGGTATAAATATTTGGAATTATTAAATAAAGTTAAGTTATCTGATTTAAATTATTCTCATTTTGAATTATGGAAGAGAGAAATGAGAAAAACATCATTATCAGATTCTTATCTAAATGATGTTCTTAAATTGTTTAAGATATTATTAAATTTTGCTATGAAATGGTATGGATTTAATTATAATAGTTTATATAGTAGAATAACTGGATTTACTGATCCAAATGCACCAGTTAAAGATGAAATGAAGTTTTTTACTTATGATGAATTTACAGCCTTTATTAATGCAGAGGATACCTTATTATTTAAATGTGCATTTCAGTTACTATATTATTGTGGATTAAGAAGAGGGGAATTACTAGGATTAACATGGAACAATATAGACTTATTTAATAAAAAATTAAGTATAAAAAATAATTTGGTTCAAGATTATTCTTCGGGAGGATATATAATAACTTCTCCTAAAACAAAACATAGTATAAGGACTATTCCAATGCCAGATGTACTAATAGATAATTTAAAAGAATTAAAGAGAAAAAATCAAAATGTATATAATTTTAAAGACAATTGGTTTGTATTAGGTTACGATAAACCAATGACGTTTTCAAGATTGCGTGATAGAAAAAATTTAATTTGTGATAAAGCAGGAGTTAAAAGAATAAGGTTACATGATTTTAGACATTCTTGTGCTTCACTTTTAATAAGTAAAGGTGCAAATATAACTTTGGTAGCAAGATTCTTAGGACATTCAAAAATAGAAGAAACATTAAACACGTATTCTCACTTTTTTAAGTCAGACTTAGACAATCTTGTATCAACTATTAATGAATTAAATCAAGAAAATCAAAATTCATTTTTAAACATCTTTTGATATGATCTAATATAGATGTCGATATTAAAAGTAATTATTAAATTTTTTGATAAATAAAGCCACAAATAAGCCTTAATCATCAAGCAATTAAAAAAAATAATAACAAAAATTGGGATATAAGTAATAATATAAAGTGTTAATTATAAAGGATTGTGTTAAATAATTTGAAAAAATTTCGGCCCCCTGAAGAGCCGAGAAATCGGCTCACTTTTTGTTTTAAGCCAGTATTTATAAGGGTTTATTAATTTTGAAATTTAAATTTTTGGTCCAATTTTGGTCCAATTTTATTTAGCATTTTGCGATATAATCCAATAATAGCATTATATTATGTTTTGTAATATTATATAAAAAATATACAAAAAAGTATTGAAAAATGTAAATATATATTGTAAAATACACAGTAATTCGCAAAATAATGTATATTTTTAATAAAAATGTGATATATTATAATAGAGGAGAGTGATAAAATGGAACCATACAAAGCAAAAATGTTGCCAATTCCATATAAACTTGATAAAGAAACAATAAAACTTTTAGGTCAAGCAAATGATAAATATGGTCAATATAAATCTTTATTAAAAATGTTTAAATTTGATCAAAAGTATTTTCTTGATTCTTTAGTGTTGGGTGAAAGTATTAGATCTTCAAGAATTGAGGGTACTCAAATATCTCAAGATGATATGTATTACATGGATTATAAAGAATCTAATGATAGTATTAAAGAAGTTAAAAATTTAAAGCAAATGCTAGAATATGCAAATGAAAAATTAAAAGATAGAAATTTTAGCGTTAATATGATTAATTCTATGCACAAAATATTATTATCTGGAGTTAGAGGGGAAGATAAGTCACCTGGAGAAATTAGGGATATTCAAAATTATATTGGTCCAAGAGGTCTTGGAAAAGAAGGAGCTACATTTGTTCCGCCTATTCCAGAAGAAGTTCCAGAACTTTTAGATAATTTAATGGAATATATGAATAATATGTATGATGAGGAAGCTTTTGTTAAAGTTGCTATTTCGCATGTTCAATTTGAATCTATCCATCCATATAAAGATGGTAATGGAAGAATGGGAAGAGCTTTGATGACATTGCAACTTGCAAAATTAAAAGATGATGATCCAATATTATTTTTATCCGAAATTATAGAATTATTTAAAGCAAATTACTATAATGCTCTTAATGAATGTAGAAATGGAAATGTTGATGGATTTATTAGATTTTTCTTGCAATGCGTAGTTGATCAATGTACAAGAAATATTGGTAGAATTGAAAAAATTAATAAAGTGTATGATGAAGATGAGGAAACAATAAAACAAAACATAAATGGTAGCATAGTTCTTAGAATGCATCCATTAATGATGAAAAAAATAGTATTTACTGCACAAGAAATGGCAGATGAACTTGATGTTCATATTAATTCAATTAACAATATTCTAAATAAGATGGCTGAACTTAATATAGTTGTTAAAGAAAAGAAAGAAGGAACTAATAGAATAACATATAGATACATTAGAATATATGATACTTTTGTTGAACAACTATAAAAATACAATAAATTGAAAAATATTGTTAAAAAAGTCAAAAAAAATAAATAATTTCACATTCTATTGTGAAAATAAAAAAGGCTAGGAGTTAAT
>JALEZJ010000132.1 GCA_022772985.1 Erysipelotrichaceae bacterium
AAACTTCTTTTTATCATGCAAAAAAACTTTACTTTGTTGCACTTTTATTTACTAATTCTATTTTCAAAGAGCAATTTTTCATCTATTTTAATAGATATACCCACTAGTGTCAGTTTTCCATAAAACTTTTCACACTATCCATCTTTTTTATTTTAAAACTATTCACAAATTTCTCATTTTTTTAATTATCTCTTAAAGTTGCTTGATACTTCTTTTCTACTTCCTTAATAATTTTATCAAATAGTACTGCTACTTCTTCATCTGTTAACGTCTTACTACTATCTTCAAAAGTTAGAGAAAACGCAATCGATTTTTTATTTTCTTCAATATTTTTGCCAACGTAAACATCAAATACTTCAATATTCGTTAATGTTTTACCACTAGCTTTTTTGATGGTTTTCATAATTTCACTTGCTTGAATCTCTTTATCTAAGATTACTGCAAAATCTTTCTTAATATTAGGATACTTATTAAATTCTTTATATTTAATTTTTCCTGTTTTATTTTTAAATAGCTGATCTAAGTTAATTTCTGCAACATAAACATCTTCACGACAAGTATTTGGATGAAGTTTTCCCATAATTCCAACTATTTTACCAGCAACATTAATATTTGCAGATTGACCAGGATGAAATTCCTTTGGAAACTCTCCTACTTCAAAAGTATAACGATTTTCATAACCTAAGAAGTGTAATAATTCTTCTACTATTCCTTTTAAGATATAAAAATCTACTCTTTTTTTATTTCCTAGCTCTAAATAATATTCTCCAGTCATTAAAATGCATAATTTATAATCTTCTTGATAAGTATTATTTTTCAAATAAAAACCTTTGGCCATTTCAAAGATAGAAATATCTTTTTGATTATGAGATTTATTATATTCATAAACCTTCATTAAACTAGGAATCATAGAATATCTTAAGGCATTTTTTTCAATCGATAATGGATCTAATAATTTTACGACTTCAAAGTCATCAGTAGTATAATCATGCCCTTGTCCTTCATTAATAAATATCTGGGTTAAGACTTCGTTTAGTCCTAAATCTACTAATTTTCCACGAATCGCTCTAGTTGTTTTATCATAAGTACCTTTTCTCATATCTAATTTTGGTAATCTACCTTCAATATTATTAATTCCGTAAATTCTTCCTACTTCTTCAATTAAATCTTCTTTAATAGAGATATCAATTCTTCGGGTCGGCACTGTAACTAATAACTTCTTACTCTTTACTTTTGTTGTAAATCCTAAGCGATTAAATACATCAATAATAGTACACTCATCTAAATTAGTTCCTAGAACATTATTAATATTTTCTTTTGTAATAGTAATTGTTTTATCTTGACAATCCGTTTTATCATAAGTAATTCTTCCCTTTAATACTTCTCCACTTGCATAACGCTCTAACAAGTGACAAGCTCTTTCCATAGCCATATAAGTTCTTTTAGGATCAAGCCCTTTTTCAAACCGATTAGATGCCTCACTTCTTAAAATCTTTTTACTTGTTTTTCTTACACGAACAGAATCAAAGATCGCAGACTCAATAATAATATTTTTTGTGTCCTGTTCTACTTCGGTAGTAAGACCACCCATAACACCTGCTAGGCCTACTGATCCTTCTTTATTTGCTATTACAATATCATCCTGAGATAAAGTTCTTGCCTCTCCATCTAGCGTTGTTAATTCTTCTTGTTCATCTGCCATTCGAACAATTAGAGTATCTCCTAGGCGATCAGCATCATAAAAGTGTAGGGGTTGCCCAGTTTCTAACATCACATAGTTTGAAATATCTACTACATTATTGATAGGACGAATACCACAAGCCATTAATCTATTTTTTATAAATGCAGGACTTTCTTGAATGACTACATTCTTTACTTTTTTGGCTAAGAATAATTTACAATTATCAGTCTTAACCTCTACTTGAAATTCATCGTCTACTTTCTCTTTTATTTCTTGATAATCTAATTCTATATCTTTTACTTTTTTAGAGTAGATTGCTCCTAATTCATAAGCAAGACCTAATACACTTAATTCATCTCCACGATTTGCAGTTAATTCAAAATCAATAATTTCATCATCAAGTCCTAAATAAACAAGAGGATCTTCTCCAACTACTGCATCACTACCTAGTTCTGCAATTCCTTCAATATCAGCAGGTTTTAAAAACTTATGATCTAACCCTAGTTCTTTAATAGAACATAGCATTCCATTAGACTCTTCTCCGCGAATCGTTCCTTTTTTAATTGTGCCTCCTGGTAATTCTGCACCATCTAGGGCAACAATCACTTTAATACCCGCTCTAGCATTAGGAGCACCACAAACAATATTTAAAATCTCACTACCAATATTTACTTTACATAGATGTAAATGATCACTATTAGGGTGATCCTTGCATTCAACAATTTCTCCAATTATTAAGTTCGTAGCTTGAACAAATTTACCACAAGAATCATATTCATTTCCTACTCTAGTCATATCTTCAGCTATTTTCTCAATGGTTAAATCATTATCTAATTCTATATAATCACTAACAAAATTCTTTGATAATATCATAATTATTCCCCATCCTTTCTATCAAATTGTTGTAAAAATCTGATATCATTTTGATACATTAGTCGAATATCTGGGATTCCATAACGAAACATAGTAATTCTATCCCATCCAGGTCCAAAAGCAAATCCTCCCCAAACTTCTGGATCATATCCATTCATTCTTAAAACATTAGGATGAACCATTCCAGCAGCAAATACTTCTATCCATCCTGTTTGTTTACATAAATTACATCCTTTTCCATGACATTTAAAACAAGTAACATCTACTTCATAGGATGGCTCTGTAAATGGAAAATAACTTGGACGAAATCTTAAATCTAAATTATCTCCTAACATCTTTCTAGCAAAAACCTCTAAAGTTCCTTTTAAGTCCGCTAAAGAAATATTGTTTTCTTTTTTATCAATTACTAATCCTTCTATTTGAGAAAATTGCGGTGCATGAGTTGCATCATCTTCTCTTCTATATGTTTTTCCAGGTACAATAATACGAATTGGACCTTTTTCTTTTTGACTCATCATATACCTTGCTTGAACAGATGAAGTTTGTGTTCTAAGCAAATATTCATCCGTAATAAAGAAACTATCTTGCATGTCACGAGCTGGATGCCCTTTTGGCAAATTTAATCTTTCAAAACAGTATTCATCACTTTCTAGTTCTGGTCCTGATACAACATCATATCCCATAGAAACAAACAAATCTTCAATTTCTTCAATCACTAAGCTCATTGGATGCTTACTACCTCTCTTAATATGAGTAGCTGGTAATGTAATATCTATTTTTTCACTTTCTAATTTTTGATTGATTCTATCCTGTTCTAATCGAACTAACTCTTGTTCATATTTTTCATTAAAAAGTGTTCTAACTTCATTGACACTTTTACCAAACGCTTTCTTTTCTTCATTTGGTAAATCCTTAATCATTGCATTTAATTCTGTAATTTTTCCTTTTTTTCCTAGATATTCTACTTTTAAATTATTTAATTGTTCTAAAGTTTTTACATCTTCAAAACTTTTCATTATTTCTTCTTTTAATTCATTTACTTGATTCATTTTTGTCACCTTCCTAATTTTAACTATTTTCTAACATTCAATAAGGCCATCTTTCGTTAGTTTTTGCTCATAATCTTTCATCTTTTTTATAAAAGTATTATGCTCTAATAATAAATCATCTATCCTATCTAATACAACATGATCAATATCTTTGATACCATACTTAATTAAATAACGAATATTTAAATCTACATCAATACGATTAGTCTCTAGATTGTCTAAGTGATAATTATTATTTTTTTCTTTTATCTTTTTAAATGTCTCGTTTGTTATATCCTTTAATAAATAATCGATTTCCTTATTCATCTATCTAACTCCTTTTTATAAAATTAAAAAAAGATGGTCACTAAAAGGACGGAGATTCCCGCGGTACCACCTTTTTTTATAACTTGCGTTATACACTTTCTATCGATAACGAGATAAGCCGCTAAAACTAAAGGTTGAATTCATACTCTTAGAAATATTAGTCTCTCACCTTACACTAACTCTCTTATAATCTCTATTCTGTAAGTATTACTATTTCCTTATCATTGTCTTATTTCTTTTGCTACTTAGTATTATAGTATAGGCTTTTGAAAAAGTCAATTACTTAATTGTTAATTTGTGCTAATCATATAAAAATTTGTGTATTTGATTGATAAAAATCATTATTGAATCTTTTTGATGTATTGTGAGAATTTTGAAAAAGAAACGCTATGTTGTAGAAATTGGAGGATAATGTTATTTTATTGTATAATTTATTTCACTAATTGCTATTAATATTGATTCTATCCTCCAAAAAGTAAAATATAGTCAAAAAATATAAAAGTTAATCTTTATTTATTAAGCATAAAAATTAATATTAGAAATTAATTTTTATAGGTTTCTTCGATCTTGAAGAGCCAAAATAAAAAGACATCCAATCAGGAATGCCATTTCTACTGTTAATCATTAAACTAACTTCAAGATAACCATTAAAGCGTTATCTCCTTTTCTTTCTTCCGTCTTAATCATTCTAGTGTATCCACCAGCTCTATCTTGATAACGGGGTGCTAATTCATTAAATACTTTGTTTACACAAGCTTCATCATTATGTAAGAAAGCTAAGGCAAGTCTACGTGATACTAAAGTATTTTTCTTACCATAACTAATCATTTTGTCAAAGCACTTTCTTACTTCTTTTGCTCTTGTTTCTGTAGTAGTTATGCTTTCATTTAAAATTAGTTGTTTTGTTAAACTAGCTAACATACTTCTTCTGTGTTTGTTATCTCTTCCTAATTTTCTATAAGCCATAATATCCTCCTTCTTTTAGTCTTCATCTCTAAAACTTAGACCCATACTTTTTACTTTATCAATTACTTCTTTTAATGATTTTTTACCTAAATTACGGATCTTCATCATTTCATTTTCACTTTTATCTACTAAATCATGTAATGTTAAGATACCAGCTCTTTTTAAACAGTTATATGCTCTAACACTTAAGTCTAGTTCATCAATAGAAGTTTCTAATGCTTTTTGATTTGGATCTTCTGCTTTAGAACTCATAAGTCCTGTCTCATCAGCAATCTCATTTAAATCTGCTAAAATCTCAAAGTGTTCAATTAAAATTCTACTTGCTAGCGCAACAGATTCTTCTGGAGTAATGGAACCGTTTGTCCATACTTCTAGAATTAATTTATCATAAGTATTATCTTGTCCTACACGTGCAGATTCTACTTCATAATTAATCCTTTCAATTGGAGAATATAGACTATCAATAAATATGGTATTTTGTTTTGCTCCTTCTCCATAAAGCACTTTATTTTCTTCTGCTCTATTATATCCTCGACCATGACCAATGGTAAGTTCCATATCGATACTTCCACCACTAGCTAATGTACAAATTGGTTGGTCAGGATTTAATATTTCGATATCTGTATCTGCTTCAATATCTCCTGCTGTAACAATACCTTCTTTATTGGCATGTAATCTTAATTTATAACTATAATCATCAGAATGATTTTTAATTACTACACTTTTCAAATTTAAGACGATTGCTGTTACATCTTCAATGACTCCATCGATTTTTTGAAATTCATGTGCTACTTCTTCAATTTTAACACTTGTAATTGCATCTCCTGGTAAACTAGATAACATTACTCTTCTAAGTGCATTTCCCAAAGTAGTTCCAAATCCTCTTTCTAGAGGTTCAATTTCAAATTTTCCATAATTATCACTTTCGATATATTCTTTTACTTTATATTCGGGTTTTTCAAACTTTAACATTTCTAACACTCCCTTTCCTTAATTATCCACGACGTTTTTTTGGTGGACGACAACCATTATGTGGAATTGGCGTTTCGTCTGTTATTTTAGTTACTTCTAGCCCAGTTGCTTGTAATGCACGGATTGCCATTTCACGACCAGCACCTAATCCTTTTACAACTACTTCTACTTTTTTCATTCCCATTTCAACAGCTTTTGCACCGGCAATTTCAGCACTTTTTCCAGCTGCATATGGAGTTGATTTTTTACTTCCTTTGATTCCTTGTGTACCACTTGATGCCCAGCATAGAGCATTTCCATCTAAGTCAGTAACGGTTACAATTGTATTATTGTAAGTAGCTTCAATATGTACTACACCAACAGGAACATTTTTCTTTACTTTACGTTTTCTTGCATTATATTTTCCTTTTGCCATGATTTTTTGACCTCCTCATTACTTATTATTTCTTCTTATTTGCAACAACTTTACCTTTTCCCTTACGAGTTCTAGCATTTCTAGAAGTTCTTTGTCCTCTTACAGGTAGGCCTTTAATATGTCTTTTTCCACGATAGCATCCAATTTCTTTTAGATTTTTAATATTTAATGCTACTTCTCTTCTTAAATCTCCTTCAACAGGATACTTATCAATTTCTTTTCTAATTGCTGCTAATTCTTCTTCTGTTAAATCTTTTGCTTTTTTATTTAAGTCAATATTAGCATCCGTTAAAATTTGTTTAGATAACTTTCTTCCTATACCATAAATATAAGTTAAAGATATTTCAATTCTTTTATCACTAGGTATATCAATTCCTTTAATACGTGCCATAAATTTTTCCTCCTATTAACCTTGCTTTTGCTTATGTTTTGGATTTTCACAAATTACCATAAGTTTTCCATTTCTTTTAATTACTTTGCATTTATCACAAATAGGTTTGACAGACGCTCTTACTTTCATAATTCTTCCTCCTATTTCTTATTATAAATTATACGCCCATGTGTTAAATCATAAGGTGATAATTCTAACACTACGGTATCGCCTGGTAAGATGCGTATATTATTTACGCGCATTTTACCAGAAACATGGGCAACTACCTCGTGACCTCCTTCAAGTTCTACTTTGAACTTGCCACCAGGAATTAGGTCTATTACTTTTCCTTGAGCTTCAATAACATCATTTTTACTCAAATTATATCATCTCCTGTTATGTCTCTTAATCACCTATATTTGGATTTACTGTATTATTTATCTTTTATTATTAACCAATTATAGATTTTATTTTTTCAAATACATCCTTTGCAGAATCATTTTCTTTAATCTGCAATTCTATTAAAATTCCTCTTTTGCGATAATATTCTATTAGGGGTTTTGTTTGGATCAAATAAGTATCAAAACGATTTACAAAAGTCTCCATACTATCATCACTTCTTACCTCTAAAGTATGTCCGCATTTATCACAAAATCCATCGATTTTTGGTGTTAGCTCTAAAACTTCTTTATTATAAGATGCACCACAAGCGGAACAAACAATTCTACTCATTGTTCTTTTTAAAGCTATTTTCCTATCAATATCCATAAAAATTACAATACCAACATCTTTGCCTAACTCTTGCATTAAATTATCATAGATCTTAGCTTGTTCTACATTTCTTGGATATCCATCTAAAATATAACCATTCTTACAATCTACTTGACTAATTCTAGTACGAAGTAAATTTACCATTGTGTCATCGGAAATTAATCTTCCACTATCCATCTCTTTCTTTAGGAATTGTCCCATCGTACTTCCTGAAGCTACTTCATCGCGAAGTAGATCACCGGTTGATATATGAGGAATATTATATTCTGAACTAATCAATTTAGATTGAGTTCCTTTTCCAGCAGCAGGTGGGGCAATGAATATAATATTCTTCACGCTCTTCTACCTCTTCTATTATAATTTCTATTAATTAAACTGCTCTCTAATTGTCTCATTGTTTCTAGAGCAACACCAACTATGATTAGAATACTAGTTCCACCGATACTTACACTAGTTGGTAGATTCGTTGATAAGAAACTAGATACTATAATAGGTAAACCAGCAATTACTGCAATGAATATTGCACCAATTAAAGTAATCCTTCCTAATACGGTCTTAATATATTTTACGGTTTCTTTTCCAGGTCTTACACCAGGGATATATCCACCTTGTCTTGATAAATTTTTAGATAATTCTTCTGGATTTACTTGAATAAAAGTATAAAAGAAACTAAATGCAAATATCAAGACAATATATACAATAAAACCTGTTGGAGTAGTGTAATTTACATATTTATTTACAAATGTTACAAAACCATTCTCACTTTTCATAAGTCCTGCTATAAATGTTGGTACTGTAAATATTACAGAAGCAAAAATTACTGGCATTACATTGGCAGAATTTAATTTAAATGGAATATAATTTTGCTTTGCTCCATAAGCAGAATTGGTTTGATTGGAATATTGGATTGGAATTCTACGTTCTGATTCTTGAACAAATACCACTGCGACAATAATTGCTACATAAATTGCAATAAATAAGATAAATTCTAATATGCCTAAGAAAATAGATGAATTATCTAAAATTAGTGTTTGAAATGTATCAACAAATGTCTTTGGTATCGTCGATAGGATACCAGCCATAATAATTAATGAAACTCCATTTCCTATCCCTTTTTGAGTAATTTGGTCACCTAACCATAATAAGAATGCAGTACCTGCTGTTAATATTACTGTAATTCTTAAATAATCAATTGCTGTAGCATCTTTTACTAAAGCAAAGGACATTGCAAATCCCTCAACAAAGGCAATAAATATTCCTAAATATCTATTAATTTGATTAATTTTTTGTCTTCCAGCGGGTCCACTATCACGAAGCTCTGTAAAATAGGGAATGATGTCCATTTGTAATAAGCTTGTGATAATAGTCGCTGAAATATATGGCATAACCCCTAAGGCAAAAATTGAAAATTGCTTTAAGGATCCACCTGTAATTGCGTTGGCTAAATCTCCAAAATCTACATTTTTAAGACTTGTTACTCCTGGTACAGGAATTGTAGTACCAACAATAAAAATAAATAAACATACTAATGTAAATCCTAATCTTTTTCTAATATCCTGATTGGTTGGGCTAAATATTAGTTTCAGATTTTTAAACATATTAGATCACCTCAGTTTTTCCGCCAACACTTTCAATTTTTTCTTTTGCGGTTTTAGAGAACATAGTTGCTTTTACAGTAAGTTTTTTTGTTAATTCTCCATTACCTAAAACTTTGATCCCATCTAATTGTTTTTTTACAACACCAGTTTCCATTAATAGTTCTGGTGTTACTACTGTTCCTTCTTCAAAACGATTTAAATCGCTAACATTAATAATTGCATACACAGTTCTAAATCTAGTATTATTGAATCCTCTTTTTCCTAATCTTCTGAATAGTGGTAACTGTCCACCTTCAAATCCTACTCTTACTCCGCCGCCACTTCTTGCGTTTTGTCCTTTTTCTCCTGCTCCAGCTGTCTTAGAATATTTACCACCACGACCAACTCTTTTTCTTTTTTTTGTTGATCCATAAGCTGGACTTAAATTTTCTAATTTCATTATTCCATAATCTCCTCTATTGTTTTTCCACGTAATTCTGCTACGTGAGCTGGACTTTTTTGCTCAGCTAATGCTCTTAATGTAGCTCTAGCCATATTAATTTTAGTGCTTGAACCAAGACTTTTTGAAAGGACATCTTTTACTCCGGCTAATTCTAATACATCACGAACAGGGCCACCAGCTTTTACTCCAGTACCTTCTGTTGCAGGTTTTAGCATTACTCTTACTGCACCTTCTTTTGTGATGATTTCATGAGAAATAGTACGATTATCGATTAATTCAACATTAATTAAATTCCTTGATGCTGCCTGTGTTGCTTTTTTTACAGCATCTGGCATTTCTTTGGCCTTTCCAATTCCTAAGCCAACTTTACCTTTTCTATTTCCAACTACTACAGTAGCTGAGAAACGAAATTGACGACCACCTTTTACAACTTTTGTTACACGTTTAATGTCAATTACTTTTTCTTCTAAATCTGTTTTAGGTCTAGAATTATTATTGTTACGGCGAGGACGTCTATTATTGTTATTACGCTTATCTGTTCTAACTTTTGATTGTTGAACTTCTGTTTCACTATCAACAACTTCATTAGTAACATTTACGTTTTTAACGTTTTCTTCGTTCATAAGTTCTCCTCCTTTATGCTTAGAATTCTAAGCCGTTTTCACGTGCTGCTTCTGCTAAAGCTTTTACACGTCCATGATATAAGTATCCACCTCTATCGAAAACAACTTCATTAATTTTAGCTTTTTTTGCTCTCTTTGCAATTTCAGCTCCAACGATTTTTGCGGCTTCTATATTACCACCATTTTTCAAGTTTAATTCTTTTTCTAGACTAGAAGCACTAACTAAAGTTACACCTTTTTCATCGTCAATAATTTGAGCTGTAATATTAGCGTTTGACCTAAAAACATTTAATCTAGGTCGATTACTTGTACCATGCACGCTAGCACGAATTCGATCATGTCTTTCCTTACGCATGTCATTTCTTGAAACTTTATTTATCATAACGCTAGTCTCCTTTACTTATTATTTAGATGCTTTCTTTCCTTCTTTACGACGTAAATGTTCTCCAACATAATGAATTCCTTTTCCTTTGTAAGGTTCAGGTTTTCTTAAATCACGAATTTCTGCCGCAAATTTTCCGATAGCACATTTATCAATACCAGATAATTCAATTTCGGTGTTACTAACTTGTTTTACTGTAATATCTGCTGGAATTTCTATATTATCTAAATGAGATTTACCATCTTGAACAGATAATGTGTTTCCTTTTACAGTGAAACGATAACCAACACCAACAATTTCTAATCCTTTTGTATAACCTTCTGTAACACCAATTAACATATTTTTAATATTTGCATTGGTAGTACCGTGCATTTCTCTAGTATGTTTTAATTGATTTACTGGTTCAACAGTAATCTTAGAATCCTCAATATTCACTTTAATGCATTTTTCAATATTTAAGGATAATTCTCCCTTTGGTCCTTTTACTGTTAATTTTTGTTCATTTAATTCTACATTAACTTTTTCAGGTATTATTAACGTTCTTTTTCCAATACGACTCATAATATCCTCCTTTAATTACCAGATATAAGCAATTACTTCTCCACCAACATTATTCTTACGAGCAAGTTTGTCTGTCATTACTCCTTTTGGTGTTGAAATAATAGCAATTCCTAACCCATTTAATACAGATGGAATATCTTCTTTTGAAGCATATACTCTAAGACCTGGTTTAGAAATTCTCTTAAGTCCAGTAATTACTCTTTCTTTATTTTTTCCATACTTTAAAGTTAATGTTAAAATATTTTGAACATCATTTTTTTCAATACTAAAATTAGTAATATAACCTTCTTCTTTTAAGATAGCAGCAATCGTTTCTTTCATCTTAGAAGATGGCATACTAACAACTTTGGCACGATTTTGGTTTGCATTACGAATACGTGTTAACATATCTGCGATTGGATCTGTCATTTAAATCCCTCCTTCTTCTATTCAAGTTGATTACCAACTAGATTTTTTAATACCAGGTATTTGTCCTTTATAAGCCAATTCTCTGAAACAAATACGACAAATACCAAACTTACTCATAACAGCATGTGGTCTTCCACAACGAGTGCAACGAGTATATTCTCTTACTTTATATTTTGGTTTTCTTGCTTGTTTCACAACCATTGATTTTCTTGCCATTTATGTCCTCCCTTATTTCCTAAAAGGAACTCCAAGTTCTTTTAATAAATCATAAGCTTCTTCATTTGTTTTAGCAGTAGTAACAATTACAATATCCATACCTCTTACCTTTACTACTTCATCAAAATTAATTTCAGGGAAGATTAATTGTTCTTTAATTCCAATTGTATAATTTCCTCTTCCGTCAAAACTTTTTGGTGATAATCCTCTAAAATCTCTTACACGTGGTAAGCTAATAGAAATCAACTTATCTAGAAAAGTATACATTTTATCTCCACGTAATGTTACTTTACACCCAATTTTATTTCCTTCTCTTAATTTAAATGAAGAAATTGATTTTTTTGCAGTTGTTTCTACTGGTTTCTGTCCTGTAATTTTCTCTAAATCACTTAGTGCTGCTTCTAACATCTTAGAATTTGCAACAGCGTCTCCAACACCCATATTTACAACAATCTTCTCGATTTTAGGTACTAACATTTTAGTGCTATAATTATGCTTAGACATTAAACTTGGAACAACTTCGTTTCTATATTTTTCTTCTAGGCGGTTCATATTAAACTCCACCCTCCTTCCAATAATGTTTAGCTATCTCGCTATTTATCTGCTTTTTTCGCATTCTTCTTAATTGTTTTCTTTTCTGTTTTTTCTTTCTTTTCTTCTGATAATTTGATATTAGATCTATGAATAGGAGCTTCTTCTTCTCTAATTTCCCCTGTTCCACCATTGTACTTTGGTTTAATGTGTTTTTTTACGATATTCACACCTTCTACAACAACAGTATCATCTAATACTTTTAAAATTTTTCCTGTTTTACCCTTATTTGCACCAGCAATAACAGTCACTTTATCTCCAGTTTTTAATTTCATGAATGATCTCCTCCTTACATTTTTATAAATATGACTTTTGATGAGGAATGATTTTATCTTATAAAAATACTTATCAAATATGTTCTATTATATTTCAATTTTTCTAAATACTAAGGTTAAACATATTTTAAAGAAAAAGTTCTTATAAGTATTTTCCTTTCCTAATCCATACACTAGTCATACAATAGAATTATAGCACGTCTTTCGCTAAACTTACGATTTTCATGAAACCTTTATCTCTAAGTTCACGAGCTACTGGTCCTAAAACACGAGTTCCAACTGGGCTTTTGTCTTCTTTAATAATAACGCAAGCATTGTCATCAAATTTAATATAGCTTCCGTCTTCACGCTTTACTCCAAATTTGCTTCTAACAATAACAGCTTTCACAACTTTACCTTTTCCGATATTTCCGTTAGGAGTTGCTTTTTTTACAGTTCCTACTACGATGTCTCCAATATTCCCAGTTTTTACTTTACTTCCTCCTAGAACTCTGATTACTAATAGTTCACGAGCTCCACAGTTATCTGCCACTTTTAAGCGGCTTTCTTGTTGTATCATTTATTTTCCTCCTTCCACCAAAAGAGATTATAATATAACAGCTTTTTCAATAATTTCTACTAACTCATATCTCTTAGTCTTTGATAATGGTCTAGTCATAACTAATCTTACCTTATCACCTACATGAGCAGCATTTTTTTCGTCATGAGCTGCAAATTTTTTTGAACGTTTTACTCTTTTTCCATAAATACGATCTTTTTCAAAATAATCTACTCTTACAGTGATTGTTTTATCTGCTTTGTCTCCTACAACTGTACCAATTACTTCACGTTTTTTATTTTCATTCATAAGGATTCTCCTCCTTTTAACCTTCTATTTCGCGAGATCTAAGAATTGTTTTTAATCTAGCTACATCTTTTCTAAGTTCATTGATACGTGCAGAGTTTTCTAGGCTACCAGTTGCTTGTTTCATTCTCAATTTTAACAATTCTTCTTTCGCTTCCATAATTTTTTTGTTAATTTCTTCAGTGGTTAATTTATTAAATTCATTCATTTTATCTTTATGCTTCATTCTTATCACCACTTTCTTTCTTTACAAATTTACATTTGATTGGAAGTTTATGTGAGGCAAGTCTTAATGCTTCTCTTGCTACTTCTTCACTTACTTCGTCTACTTCAAACATAATTTTTCCTTCTTTAACGACAGCAACCCAAACTTCAGGTTCTCCTTTACCTTTACCTTGACGAGTTTCTAGTGGTTTCTTTGTTAAAGAAAGATTAGGAAAAATATTTACCCAAACTTTTCCACCACGTTTCATATATCTTGTCATAGCAACACGAGCGGCTTCAATTTGATTAGAAGTTATCCAAGCTCCCTCTTTTGCCATTAAACCGTAGCTTCCAAAGTGAAGTTCTGTATTTCCTTTTGCTTTTCCTTCGTATTTTAAACGGAAAGTTTTTCTATGCTTAGTTCTTTTTGGCATCAACATGAGAATTACCTCCCTTTTTGTCTTTATCTAGGATTTCACCTTTGTAAATCCATACTTTAACACCAATCTTACCATAAGTAGTATCCGCTTCAGCAGTTGCATAATCGATATTAGCTCTTAGGGTATGAAGTGGGATTGTTCCTTCTGAATATCCTTCTCCACGAGCGATATCTGCTCCACCTAAACGTCCAGATACTAAGGTTTTGATTCCTTTTGCTCCAGCTTTCATTGTATTTCTAATTGCTTTCTTTTGAGCAACTCTAAATGATACACGATTTTCAATATTATGGGCAATTGTTTCTGCAACTAATTTTGCAATTAAATCTGGATTTTTCACTTCTACTACAGAAATTTGCATTTCTTCGTTTACTAACTTAGTAAGTTCTTTCTTAACACGCTCAATTTCTGTTCCATTTTGACCAATAACTAAACCTGGCTTAGATACATACATAATAACTTCTGTACGCTTTTTATTTCTTTCAATAATGATTTGGGAAATACCAGCTGTTTTAAACTTCTTTTCTAAGAATTTTCTTATCTTTACATCGTTATTTAAATATTTAGAAAAGTCTTTATTATTGGCATACCATTTTGATTCCCAGTCTTTATTAATACCAATTCTAAGTCCTATTGGACTAACTTTTTGTCCCATTCGCTTTTCCTCCTTTACTTTATTTTTCAGCAACAATCACAGTAATGTGACTTGTTTTATGATCGTTTCTTCCAACATGTCCACGAGAATCCATTTTGGCTCTTTTTAAAACTATTCCTTCATCTACATAACATGTCTTTACGTACAAATTTTCTTCATTCATATTTAAATTGTTTACTGCGTTGGCAACACTTGAATTTAATACTTTCTCAATTACTCTTGCAGCACGTTGTGGTTGATTTGCTAATATAGCTCTTGCTTCTGCCACACTTTTTCCTCTAATTAGATCAATAATTAATCTAGTTTTACGAGGGGCAATTCTTACAGTTTTTAAAATTGCTTTTGCTTCTAAGTTCTCCATTTTATGAAAACGCCTCCTTAAGTTTATTATTTCTTATTCTTATCTGCGCCGTGTCCACCAAATTTACGAGTCATAGAGAACTCTCCTAATTTATGTCCTACCATATCTTCAGTAACATAAACCGGAATGAATTCCTTACCATTATGTACTGCAAAAGTGTGTCCAATAAAATCAGGATAAATTGTTGAACGACGAGACCAAGTTTTAATCACTTCTTTTTTTCCAGATTCATTTAATTTTTGAACCTTTTTTAATAGTCTATCAAAGACATAAGGTCCTTTTTTTAAACTTCTTGCCATTTTAAAATTCAATCCTTTCTCCTATTATTTCTTACGACGAGTCACGATATATTTATCTGATTCTTTTTTATTTTTCCTTGTTTTTAGTCCTAATGCTGGTTTACCCCATGGAGTCATTGGTCCACTTCTACCAACTGGAGCTCTACCTTCACCACCACCATGTGGGTGATCGTTAGGGTTCATAACTGATCCACGTACTGTAGGTCTTATTCCCATGTGTCTTTTGCGTCCAGCTTTTCCAATTTTAACAAGTCCATAATCTTCATTACCCACTACTCCAATTGTAGCACGACAAGTTCCTAAAATTTTTCTAGTCTCACCACTAGCTAATCTAATTAATACATATTTGCCTTCACGTCCTAAGATTTGAGCACTGTTACCAGCACTTCTTGCTAATTGTCCACCTTTTCCTGGACGAAGTTCAATATTGTGAATGACTGTACCAACAGGGATATTCATAATTTCCATCGTATTACCAACTTTAACATCGGTCTTTACGCCTGATTCTACAATATCTCCAACATTAAGTCCTTTGGGAGCTAAAATATAAGATTTTGTACCATCTTGATAGCTAAGTAATGCAATATTAGATGTCCTATTTGGATCATATTCAATTGCTTTTACGATAGCTGTGATTCCATCTTTTCTTCTTTTGAAATCTACTAAACGGTATTTTCTTTTTACGCCACCACCACGATGTCTTACTGTAATCTTACCTTGATTGTTACGACCTTTAGATTTTTTCTTGGTTACAACTAAACTTTTTTCAGGAGTTGTTTTGGTAATTTCATCATTCTTTAAAACACTTCTTTGGCGTGTACCATTCGTTGTTGCTTTATATACTCTTATTGCCATTTTTATTTTCCTCCTTTAATTAGTCGAAACTAATCGTATTACCTTCCGCTAATTTTACAATAGCTTTTTTATAACGATTGGTTTTACCTGTATATTTTCCTACTCTTTTTGTCTTTGGATGAATATTCATTGTATTTACATTTTCAACTTTTACATTAAAAGCACTCTCAATTGCTTGTTTAATTTGAGTTTTATTTGCTCTTACATCCACTTTGAAAACATAAGTTCTATTTTCTTCCATAGAAGCAGTTTTTTCAGTAATAATTGGTGCAAAAATAATATCATAATTATTCACGTGTTAGCACCTCCTCTAATTTTTGAACTGCAGTTTCTGTAATTAACATATTATCGGCACTTACTAGATCATAAGCATTTACTTCGTCAAATCTTACTATTTTTACGTTTGGTAAGTTTCTAGAAGCTAAGCAAACATTTTCTGTTAATTCTTCTACTACTACTAATACTTTGTTGTTTCTGATATTTAGCTTTGTAAGTAAATTTACCATTTCTTTTGTTTTACCAGTAGCAAATTCAATATTTTCAACAACAATTAATTCATTATCTAATACTTTATAAGATAATGCAGAAAGAATTGCCAATCTTCTTTCTTTCTTGTTTTGTTTCTTTGTATAATTTCTGTTTGGGGTTGGTCCAAAGACAATTCCACCGCCACGCCATTGAGTTGCTCTGATACTTCCTTGACGAGCGTTACCAGTTCCTTTTTGTCTCCATGGTTTTCTACCGCCACCAGAAACTTCACTTCTAGTCTTCGTAGATGCGCTTGCTTGACGAGCGTTTGCTCCTGCTAATACAATCGCATTATGTAATACAGCATCGTTTGGTTCAATTTTCCAAACTTTGTCATTGATTTTTATTTCCTTAACCTTTTCTCCATTTTGGTTTAACATCTCTAATTTAGACATTATAATTCCTCTCTTTCCTATCACGTTTTTATTTTCTTTTCAAAATAAAATTCTTTCTATATTATATAGAAAAGTTTTTGATGAAAAAAATTATTCTTGTTCTTGTGATGGTACTTCTTCAACCGTATTTTCTTCTTTTACTTCTTCTTTTACTTCGTAAGTAATTAAGTCTATAGCTTCATTTACTTTTCCAGTATGTTTAATAGAAGATTTTACAAATACTAATGAATTTTTAGGTCCAGGAACATTTCCCTTAATTAATAAACAGTTATTTTCTAAATCAATTTGTATTACTTCTAGATTTTGAACGGTTACTTGTTCTCCGCCCATACGTCCAGGCATTTTCTTTCCTGGTAAAACTCTCATTGGTAACATTGTACCAAGTGATCCAACACCACG
This sequence comes from Erysipelotrichaceae bacterium, assembly GCA_022772985.1. Classification (GTDB taxonomy): domain Bacteria; phylum Bacillota_I; class Bacilli_A; order RF39; family UBA660; genus RUG11198. The sequence goes on from JALEZJ010000132.1 coordinate 17,477, forward strand.
ATGATATTGGCTACCGTGTCCCATAGGACCACGAGATTGATTCCATCTCTTGATAACACCTTGTGTTCCTTTTCCTTTAGAAGTGCCAGTTACATCAACTACTTCTCCTACTTCAAAAACGTCAGCTTTGATCTCTTGACCTAAACTGTACTCGCTAACATCAACACCTCTAAGTTCTTTTAAGAAGCGCTTAGGTGTAGCATTAGCTTTCTTTAAATGACCCATTTCTGGTTTATTGCTACGAGATTCTTTTTTCTCTACTGCAGCTAATTGAATTGCATCATAGCCATCATTTGCTTTGGTTTTAATTTGGCTAACAATGTTAGGTTCTACTTCAATTACTGTAACAGGAACTAATTTTCCGTTTTTAGCAAAAACTTGAGTCATTCCTCTTTTGATACCTAAGATTCCTTTCATTCTAGTCTTTCCTTTCTAATATTTGATTTGTATATCAACACCGCTTGGTAAATCAAGATGACTTAATGCATCTATTGTCTCTTTACTTGGGTTATTGATGTCAATTAATCTTTTATGAGTACGCATCTCAAATTGTTCTCTTGAATCTTTATCCTTATGAACCGCTCTTAAGATTGTGTACTTTTGTACTTTTGTTGGTAATGGTACTGGTCCTGATACTTCTCCGCCAGTTCTTTTTACCGTAGCTACTATTTTTGCAGCTGCTTCATCAATGATTTGGTGTTCATATGCCTTTAATATGATTCTAACACGCGTATTTGACATATTACACTCCTCCTTTCGCCTATATCTGGTATAGACATAGCTCCGAACAAATTACCTGATACTCCTTTTAATATTAAACAACTTAGCCGGGTGTATCAGCAACTTTGCACATCCCTGCCATCTACACGATTGATATTGTACTATATATTTTTTGGTTTGACAAGCCTTTTTCTACATTTTTTTAAAGTTTTTTTTAGTAAAATACTTAAACAAAATTGTTCTACATAATAAAAAAATTCTATTTTATTAGATCATACATTTTATTTGGATAAAAAAGAATTA
>JALEZJ010000161.1 GCA_022772985.1 Erysipelotrichaceae bacterium
AGAACGTATTAAAAAAGCATATATGAGTGGTATTGTTGAGATGGAAGATTTTTCAGAAGATTATAAACTAATTGAAGAAAAATTAGAAATTTTAGAGCAAAAGAAATCAGAACTTTTAAATCTAGATAATATAACTTTTACACCACAACAATTAATGGCGGATAGAGATATTGAACGAGAAACTATGATAAGATTAGACACTCTAAATGACGTTGTTAAAACAAATTGGGAAAGCAAAACAAAAGATGAAAAGCAAGAATTTATATCTAAATTTATTGAATCAGTTATTATAATAAAAGATAAAAGTAATGAACTTCATATAGATAAAATTAATTTTAGAAATAGTTATATAAATAACTTAATGAAGTTTTTAGATAAAGGAATATTAGATGTATTAGTACCAGTTGAGATTAATGGCACAGAAGAATTTATTATTGGTAGTCCTAATATTTCTAATGAACAAGTACAGGAATATTTAGATAGATTAAATGAATTTTATGAAACAAAAATGTATCAACTTTATGAAAAAGTTGATGAAGAAACAGGGAATATTATTGGTGAGTTTACTCCTAAAAAGAATGAAAAAATTATAAGAATTGTACCAATATCACCTACTGAAATAAAAACAAAATCAATTATAAATAAAGAAGATATTGAAACAAAATACGGAATTGTTACTTACAACCCTAACAAACCAAATAAGAAAGGAAATGATTAAAAATGGAATTAAAATATAGAAAAACTGGTGATTATGAATTACCAAATTTAACTTTAAATGATAATAAAAAAGGAACAATTAATAAGTATGGAATGTTAAGACTTGATTATTTAAAAACACATAAAAAAGAACTTTACACTACACTTTTAATGAAAGATGAACTTACTAATCATCTTATTTCAGTAAGTAAAGATGCAGAAAATTTATTAAATAATTTGATAGAAATTTATAAAAAATCAGATGTAAAACTATCTGAAAAAAGTAAAGAAATTAACCAACTTGAATGGGTAAAATTAATGAATAATTATAAAAATACAGCAGAAGAAATCATATTAAAGGAAATAATCTATACAGAAAACGTGTGAGTACGTACTCACATATTTTGTCTGGCAAGCACTGAATTTATACTCCCGTATAAATTCGTATATGGGAATTCCCATACCCTTAATGTTTAGAAAGGAGATTTTAAAATATGAGAATAAGAAATAATAAAGTTAATGTGTTTTTAAGTGATGATGAAAAATTTATTTTAAAAAGAGACTCTTCAAAATTAAACTTATCTCAGTCTGAATATATTAGAAATTTAATTGTAGGATATGAGATTAAAATTCCAGAAGTTAAAGAAGAACCAAAGCCTAAAAAAGAAGAATATATTATAGAGAATATTGTTAAAGCACTAGAAGAAAATATTGAATGCTTAATTAAAGTGAAAAATAAATTTCATTATCTCGGATATTTTGAAGATGAACGAGCAATTGGAACTAAAATTGAATATTTAAAATTACAAAATACTACGCTAAAAAAATATATGCCTAATGAAAATGATAAAGACAATGCCAACTAAGCATTGTCTTTATCACGTTTTAATCTTTCAAAATATCTTCTATATTAAATGTTGTAACATTACCCATAATATTAATTCTTACGATTGTATCCTCATCTTCAATCACATAACGTCCTTGCTCCTCTGAATATTTATAATTACCTGCTAAAACATATCCACCATAACCATTATATTGGTCAGTATAATTATTTACTCCTAACTTTGTATAATCATATTTGTATCTAAAATATTTGCTAGTTTGTGAATATGTAATATTTGAAGTATCAAAATCTTTTATGAAAAATTTTGAGAATTTTACCAAATAATTTAATAAGTCATCCTTTGTTTTTAAATCTTCTTTTATTTCAATTTTAGGGTCGTGTAACTCTACGTAATTTGATAATTCTTCAATAGTAGGAATTTGTCCATAATTTATATCCGAATAGTCATTCATAAAAATATTATTAAAATCTATTTCAGCATTAAAGTTTTGAGAGATTATTTCGTTAAGTTTTTTAATCTTATAGTCTTTTAGATAGTTTTCCAAATCTGTTATTCCTAAATTTTCTTTATAATACTCACTTAAAAAATCATTTTCATAAATTTCAAAATTTTCTTTTGTTAAACTAACTATAAAATTTTTATTTAAATAATCTGTACTCATTGTAAATTCATAACCATCAACACCTGGTCCCATCCAAGAACAACTGTAACAAATATCTTTCTCAACCATTTCTACTATTTCAAAATTGCCATCCCCGTATTGTTGATTTAAAAGAATAATTATTTGTTCTTTTGCTTTGTTTTCAGCAATTTTATCATTCTTTTGTTCTATTTTATACGGTAAATCTTCTATAAAAAGTGCTATTAAGAATACTATAACAATAGTTAGTGTAGTAATAATTAAACTTTTTTTAATTGATTTCTTTTCCAATTCATTTTCTTCTAATTTTTGTGTTTTGTATTTTTTATTCTTTATTACTTTCATTATAATACTAATTATCAACATTAAAACATATACATCACCAGCAATAATATTAATTATTAGATACGCTATAAAATTCCAACCTATATAGTTCATATTTACCCAAGAATATATAAAAAATACTACGACAAGCGCAATTGATGTCATTATTGTTGATAACAATAATGACCAATTCCTTTTATTAGTTTTTTTAATTGTTTTAACTAACATAATAATTTGAACTATTAAAAGTAAAAAATAAAAAATTGTAATACTCATTTTTATCACCCCATATTTTATAATAATTGTACCATAAATTTTAAAAATTTACTATACTCCCATTGAAATATGATTATATCTAATATATAATTGATTTATCAGAGAGATTTAATCAAATCTTATAGTCTTAATTTCGCATACGTGTATAGTTAAGGCTCCATTTGAAATTTAAGAGCTTAGTATTGAACTAAGTTCTTTTTTGTGTAGATCCACGTGGTCAGCTTGGAAGTTATAAAAAGAAATCATCCTAAAGGAAGGATGGTGTTTATGCTTAATATTATTAAACAAAAAATTGAAATGGATGCATTTTTAAAGCAAAAGTTGGAATTTATATGTGATTTTTGTAATACTACTCCACTAATATATAAAGGAAGTATAAAAACAATAGAACATACAAATTTAATGTATGTCTAACCTCATAGAATTGTTATAAATGGCACGATATATCTTGCCTTTCATTATGAGTAAAATATATATGTAGAAAATTTGAGTAAATGTATTCTTTAAATAGTTTAGCAGAAGATATTAAATCATTGAATTAAATAAAACATTTGCTATAATAATAATGAAATGGGGATGATTTTATAATGAATTTCTATGTTGGTTCAGGAATGAAGAATTGTGAATTAGTTAATTACTATGCTAAAATACTAAAAGAAAATAATTGGAATCAAACATATAACTGGGTAGAAAATATTAATGATGACGTATCTATTGAGGATATGACAAAATATGCTATATTAGAAGCAAAAGGTATTGTTGATTCAGATGTTGTAATTATATTGTTACCAGCAGGAAGAGGTGCTCATATTGAATTAGGAATGGCATTAGCTCTAAATAAAAAAATATTCTTGTGTTCTGCTACTAAAGATGAATTTAATGTTGAAAATACTGTGGCTTTCTATGGACTACCTAATATTGTCCAATTAGTTGGAACTGCTGATGAAAACATTAATCAAATAATAACTCTATCTAACCATAATATTAAAATAAAAGAATTTAATAGTCATGATAAATTAGTTGATTTTTATATTTCAAGAGGCATTGAGTTTAATGATGATAAGCAATACTTTCATCCACCAATATTTTCTTATATTGCAGAAATAGATAATACTTTTGTTGGAGCAATAACTGTTTGTAAAGAAGATAATAATTTTATTTTAGACGAGGTTGCGGTAATCGAAGGAAAAGAAAGACAAGGTATATGTACCTCTTTAGTTAATACTGCAATCAATCGAATAGAACAAGAATATGGAGATAATAAATTTTATTTAGTTGCAAAAAATCCTGATATATTTAAAAGTATGGGATTTAATATTATCAAAAGAGATGAAGACCTAAGTTTTTCTGAATGTTTTTCATGTCCTGATTTAAAAAATAAATGTTTTCCCGAAATAATGGTTAAAATACTAAAAAAGTAGCACCACAGGTACTGCTTTTTAATATGATTCTACTACTATTTATTGATAAGTGGCAATAGGAATCACAGCAAATGTAAGGATTATCTTCTTTTAAATAATTCTTTTTTCTCTTTTGTTTTGGTTAAAATGTATGGTTTTTCGTTTTCGGCAGCTGGTTTTATTCATGATATCCTAAAATACTCACCAACAAAAATTCTAAATAAAGTACTACTTATACAATTATCAAAAACAATTTTTAAACTTCTTGCACCACTTTTTTAGCAATAGCTAAATCTGCAATATTTTCAATAAAGTAGAAGGAAAATTCAAATTTTCTTCCAAACGATATTCTTTTAGAAAATCATACAAGTAAAATACTTATATAGATATTACTAAATTAATAAACAATTACTAAATATCTAGTTTTTCAATTTCGTGTAAAAATAAATCATCTGTCATACCGGCAATAAAGTCAATTACCATTCGCTTTGGATGTGTATTTTCTAAATAAGTTTTATCTTGATAATCTAAAAAAATTCGATAAATGATACTTTGATGATTTTTTTTCTGAATATCTTCTAAATATTTACTATAAATTTGATTCATTCCTCTGAAATAATAATCTCTATCCTCTTCTGTTAAACTTTTATTATAAATATTTTGATAATTAAATTTTTTTAGTGTTACTAATGCTTGATACACAGAATCACTTAATTGAATATAATTTTTTCCTATACTATTATCAATAATATCTATTACAATAGTATTGATAATATCTTTATTATTATCTCCTAATACTTTCGTAACTTCCTTTGGAAGTTCTTCTCTTTGTAATAATCCTAAATTAATAGCATCTTCTATATCTCTTCCTATATATCCAATAATATCACTAATTCTAACTACACAGCCTTCCAATGTCATAGGATGAAACTTTCTAGAAGCAGCTAAATCTAGGTAAGCATTTTGATACTGTTGAAAAAATTCTTCCATTGTTTTAGAGACTGGAGCATATTTATTAGATAACATCTCTCCATTATGACACATAATACCATCTAATACTTGAATCGTTAAATTTAGACCTTTCCCTTTATTTTCTACTACCATATAATGCCTAACACTCTGAATATTATGAGAAAAATATTCTCCTAATTCTCTTTTCGATATTTCATTTAATAAAGCTTCTCCTGTATGACCTAATGGAGTATGGCCAATATCATGTCCCAAAGCAATTGCTTCGATCAAATCTGTATTTAAATTTAATGCTCTACCTATCGTTCTAGCAATTTTACTGACAAGTTGAACATGAATAATTCTCTTAGAAATATGATCATTTTCTTTATAGGAATACACTTGTGTTTTATCTGCATATCTGGTGTAGCTAAGTGCATGAATAATTCGATCAACATCTCGAAAAAAAGGTGTTCGAATATCATCTTTAATCTCTTTTACTCGAATGGCTCCGCTACTCTTTGTCGCATATTTTGAAAAAGTTTCTTCTTCCTTCCAAAAATTATTCTTTGCTTGTTCAAAATATTTCATCTTTTGCTAACCTTCCTTTCTGTTACACTTTACTAGTAACAAGCTATAATTTGAAGTGGAAAATTAAATTTTATCTACTTACTTTACATATTTCTTGTAACTATTTATAAAATATCTTTTTATTTTGTATTAATTAAAATTTTTATAGCTGTTTTACGTTTATAGTAAAAATTAAAAAGTATTTTCTTACCTAAAATACTCTTTTAAAATAACCTTCTTATCCTTAATTGGCTTCATTTTATCATATTAGACTATATAATGTCAAGGTTAGGCAACATCCTATAACCAATTCATATATTCATTATATTATAATAGAATTTATTATGTTATTTGATTTTCAATAACATATAGTGTAAAGGTAAAAATTCATTTTTCATCAAATACTTGATTTTTTATTTATAAGCGGTTAAAATATATCTTACCAAAAAAAGAAAAAGGAAAGGTATAAAAAAGGGGGAAATACTTTATGGATAAATATTTATTAAAAAGTGAAAGAGATAGGATTCATTCTTTGGTTTCTATCTTAGCAAATAAATTAAATTTACCAGAAAATAAGATCAATATAAAAGATCAATTTTACCATTTAATAAAAGAAAATAAAGATAGTTCTATCATAGATCTTTTAAATGACTACTTGGATTCTTTCTGTTTAAAAATGGGCACATTATTACAAGAAAAAATTACACCTGCTATACAATTTGGAATACAAAATGAATACTTTTCTGTTATTGGATATGGTGGAAAATATAATGGATATGAACATGAAGCTGATATTAATGAAAATACTTTCTTTTCTTTTGATTCTATTAGTAAGTTACTTACTTCTGTTTTAATGATGCAAGAAGTTCGTGAGAAACGTGCTAGTATTTGTACGTCTGTTCATCATTATAATCCAGATTTTTCTTTAAATGCTAGCATAGAATCCATTTTAAAATTCACTGCTTTGATAAGGACAGAAAAAAGAATTGATAATTTATCAAAAGAGGAGACAATAAATATCTTAAAAAAAGTAAAAGAAGATTTATCCTTAAAATCAGAATATAAAAACTTTTATGAATACAATGATATTGGATATATGATTTTAAGGCTCAGTACAAATGACTTCTTAAAGAAATTAGATTCTTTATTATCCATGATTGATCCTATCAACCTAACCTATGATTGGAAAAAAGCAAAAGAAAATATTACAGGTGGGAAAATTGGAGAAGAATTTATTACTCCTGATTTAAAGGGGCGTGATATTTTGTTTCCTGGACATACTGGTTTATACGGAAATATTGATGGACTTCTTCAATTATTTTATAAAATACTATATACAGAAGATATTCTGACTTCTTTAGAAAAGAAAATTTTATTTGAACAACCCTATTTGGATCCGACAGTATATACCAAAGATGGTACTCAATTAATTGGTAAAAACCAAAGCCCACAATATATGGCTAAAATCTCAGGAATTTATAGAAAACCAACTGGTATCAATAGTAATAGCTATGATAAAATGGCTTCTTGTGATATGTCAAATCTTACTACTGATTTTTCAAAGGCTAGTACTGGCACTTGTGGTAGTTGGGTTATGGGAGATGATTTATCTATTCAAAATAAATTTGGTACTTATATTGGTGGATTGTTAACTAATCCTTACTCTTATATTTTACCAGGAAATTACCCAG
>JALEZJ010000179.1 GCA_022772985.1 Erysipelotrichaceae bacterium
GCTAAAACATCTTCCTTAGAATCCCAATATTGCCTAGACGCTAAAACAGCTCTTTCTCCAGAATCCATCGTATGATTACTAGCTAAGGACACCAAATTAAACCCGGCATCAATCATAGCATCTCCTACCTCTTGTGGAGAATTAAAAGTAGGATAATCATTAACACCCAATTCTTTTCCCCCTAAAATCGTCTCCTGATTATAATAAGCAATATCATATTCACTAACAATTGGTTTGATAAGTTCATACATTTTTGTAAAATCATAATTGCCATCACTAGTCATTGCATCTTTATAAATACTAGAATGAATCAAATTATCACCAACCATAACCATAGACACTTCATAATTTTCTTCCTTTGGTTCCTCTATCTTCTCTGTTGCTTCATTTCCATCTTCCAAAAATTTTTGTTCATTAAAAATACCAGTAAGATAAACAAAAACAAGACCACACAATACCGTCAAAGAAATAGTTATAAAAATATTTCCAAATTTTAACTTTCTTTTTACTTTCACAGCCACACCTAACACCTACTTTTCTTTAAACATTTCTGCTTCTTCTTAGAAATAAGAGAAAAATCAATCATACTTGTCTCTTTACTTGCTGAAATTAACTTAACAATTACAGAATCCCCAAAAGAATATTTTTCTTTATTATTACGATTGATTAAACTCATAGACTCCACTACAAAAGTATATCCACCCTTCGGCATATTCTCAATCTTTACTAACCCTTCGATGGTATTTTTTAATTCTACAAAAAAACCAAACTCTTGTACTCCAGAAATAATTCCTTCAAATTCTTCACCAATATGTGCTTCCATATATTCAGCCTTTTTCATATCATCTACATCTCTCTCACACTTTTGAGCATCTTGCTCTTTAATAGAACAATGAGTAGCCATCTCTTTTAAATTCGTCTTCCAATACTCTACAACTTCATCAGAATAATGTTCCGTATAATCTTTCACCAATCGATGCAAAATTAAATCTGGATAACGTCGTATTGGAGATGTAAAATGAGAATAACATTTACTTCCTAATCCAAAATGACCAATATTTTCATCTGAATAAACAGCCTTTGCTTGACAACGAATTGCCAAATCATTTAGTATCTTCGCATCAGGCTTATCAGATAATTGTTTTAAAATATTTTGTAAATTTCTACTAGTAATATGTTTCTTCTTTCCAGATACAACATAACCTCTAGCATTTAAAAATTGAAAAAAGCTATTTAATCGTTTCTCATCTGGCTTATCATGCACACGATAAATTCCTGGTAAATTCTGATAGAAAATAAAACTACCAACCGTTTCATTAGCAGCCACCATAAAATTCTCAATCATATTTTCTCCAGTTCCTTCTTCTCGAAGTTTAATCTCGATTGGTTTACAGTGCTCATCTACCAAAATTTTTGCCTCTGGACTAGAAAATTCAATATATCCACGTTCTACCATTTTCCTTCTTAAAATATCAGATAATTCCTTCATTAATTTTAAATCATTCACATATGGTTCATATCCTTTTGCAATAACTCCTTTATCTAAAATATCATTTACCTTATTATACGTCATTTGTAATCTACTTCTAATGATGCTCTTTTTAATATCATAACTAACCACTCTTCCCTGCTTATCAATTTGCATAATACAAGACATAGCTAATCTATCTACATTAGGATTAAGAGAACATATCCCATTAGATAATCTATGAGGAAGCATTGGAATAACCCTATCTACTAAATAAACACTCGTCGCTCTCTCATATGCTTCTTTATCTAATAAACTATCTTTTTCAACATAATAACTAACATCTGCAATATGAACTCCTAATTCATACAACCCATCACGTATCTTAGAAATACTAATCGCATCATCAATATCCCTAGTATCATCCCCATCGATTGTAAAAATAATTTTATCACGTAAATCTAATCTTCCTTCACATTCCAAATCAGAAACACTATCTGGAAGATCTTGAATAGACGCTAAAACATCTTTAGAAAATTGAGGACAGAAACCATTCTCATAAACAAACGATAAAACATCTACTCCAACATCATGTTGATGACCAATTACATGAAGAATCGCTCCTACATAACGATTTCCAGCAATCGGACGCACTAAAACCTTATGCCCTTCTACCAACCCTTTTTGGTATTCTTCCAAAATTTCAATATCTATATTGTTTTTCTTATCTGGACGAACAAAACATTTACCATCCTTAAAATAAACAGTACCTACAATCGGTTCTTCATTTCTCTCAATAATTTTAACAACTCTACCTTCTGTTTTATCTCCCAAAAGTTCAATCAAAACAATATCGTGATTTCTAGCATTATTTAAATTATCTTTTCCAATATATATATCTTTCTTTCCTTCACCAATCTCTACAAATCCAAATCCTTTAGAATTCATCAATAACTTTCCCTTAATCAAATGACTATTTTTTAATAAAAGATATCTCTTCTTTTTATCACTATAATACAAAATTCCCTTACTAGTCATTTCTTCCAATTTCATTTCCAATCTTTTATAATCTTCTATCGATGTAAACCCAAGCGCATCATTAATCTCAATTGCTCCCATCGCTGGCTTATCTTGATTACTAAGTATCTCAATGATATCTTGTTCCATCTTCACTCACCTCTAATCCTATAAAATGAACTTTTTCTCTTCTAAAAAATTTTTTTCTAGAATATGAATCATTTTATTACCATATAAATGCCATTTTTAAGAACTTACAAAATTCTACTTTTCTTTACTAACATTTACTATTATGATCATATCAAATAACATCCCCAGAGTCAACCATCTTAACAACATCTTATTATAATCCTATAAAAAATAAGTTATAAAATCAAAAAGATTATAAAAATTACGTAAAATAAAAAACACATAAAATTATTACATTACAAATAATAATCTTAAATGAATTTCGTTATAAAATATATAAATTTTTACAAAATACTAAATATTTAAAAATAATTACGTATCCAAGCTATTAAAAAAACTAAAAGCTATAAAACTCATTCATAATTATACTTACTAATATTTAAAAGAATACTCATACTAAGCATCGTGATTAATAAACTACTCCCACCATAAGACAAAAACGGCAACGTAACCCCTGTAACAGGAATTAATCCAACAACTACCATCAAATTTAACAAAGCTTGAAAAGCCAGCTGAAAAGTAATCCCAAACGCTAAATATTTTCCAAACTTATTTTCACAATAAATCGCAATTCGAAAACCACGATAAATAATAACTAGAAAAAGAGTTGCTACAATTAATACCCCAACAAAACCAAATTCTTCACTAATAATAGCAAATATAAAATCCGTTTGCGGTTCTGGCAAATAAAAATGCTTTTGAATACTATTACCTAATCCCAATCCTAACAATCCACCCGGTCCTATAGCATACAAGCTCTGTATAATTTGAAATCCACTTCCTAAAGGATCACTCCACGGATTCAAAAAAGAAACAATTCTTTTCATCCGATAAGGAGCCATAATAATTAAACCAACTACCCCAAGTAATCCCAAAAAACCCATTTTAATAAAAAAGCCCATTTTAACACCACTTACAAACAATAAAGCAATAATAGAAATGACAATAATTACTCCCGTCCCAAAATCTGGTTGCAACATAATAAGTCCAAATACTAACATTAATATTCCTAAAATTGGCAAAACTCCCTTTTTTATATCTTTTAACGCTTTTTCATTAAAAGCCAAATATTTTGAAGTAAAAATAATCATTCCAAGCTTTGCAAACTCACTAGGTTGCACTCCAAACCCACCAATCCCAAACCAACTCCTAGAACCATTTCTAACTGTACCAATACCAGGAATCAATACTAAAATAAGCAATAAAAAACAAACTCCAAAAATAAGATTTGCCTTACTTAAATATTTCGTATAAGGCACTCTCAACATCATAACAATCAAAATATACCCTAATAACAAAAACAATGCCTGAGTTTTCACAAATTTATAAGGATCACCAAATTTATATTCTGCCCATACATAAGAAGCTGAATAAATCATCAACAACCCAAATAATGATATAATAATAACCCCAATCAATAGTATCCAATCAACCCTCTTCATCCAATTCACCTTACCTATTAAAATATATGTACAAAGATAAAATAAAGAAATAAATAACAAGTAATATTTCTCAATTAAAATCTATATCTTATCCTAAAAAATCTTAAGAATAGAAAAAATAAAATGAAGTATTTTAAAAGAAAAAAGAAGCACCAATAAAAGTGCTTACTTCTAATTACAATATTCTTATAACCAAACCCCATAAATAAGTGCCAACAAACAAAGAATAAAACCCAATATCCAAAATAATTTTACAATATCACCTTCACTCCAACCAAGTCTCTCAAAATGATGATGAATAGGACTCATCAAAAAAACACGCTTTTTAAATACCACAACAGAAAATATTTGAATAATAACGGATAATGTCTCTAACACAAACACACCACCAATAACAGCCAAAGAAAATTCATGAGAAGTCAAAATAGCAACTGTTGCAAGTGTTGCACCTAATGATAAACTTCCCGTATCTCCCATAAACACTTTAGCAGGATGAGAATTATATACCAAAAATC
>JALEZJ010000011.1 GCA_022772985.1 Erysipelotrichaceae bacterium
ACTGAACTTGATACACAAAAAGAAAATTTTCAATTATTAATGAATGATATAAAAAATGGTGATGAAAAAATAAAAGAAGTATCATTGATTTTAATAATCGAAGGAACTAAAAAAGAAAGAGAAGATACATTAAGAGATTTAAAAAGATTAGCAGATTCTTTTCAAATTAAATTAGATATTCCTAGATTAAGACAAATGGAAGCTTGGCAAAATTATGATATAACTACATTATCATTTAAGGACTATGCTTTTTATTTACCAACAATGACTTTAAGTGTTGGATTTCCGTTTACTAAAACTTATTTTAATGATCCAAAAGGATATATGTTTGGATTAGATATTCATACATCTTTACCAATATTTTTTGATCCTTTTACTTTAAATAATTCAAGAACAAGTCATAATATGGCAATAATATCATCTACTGGTGGGGGTAAATCTTACACCATGAAAAAGATGATTGTTAATGAATTTGCTAGAGGAACAAAAATATTTATATTTGATGCAGAAGCAGAATATCAAAAAATAGTAAAAGCAAATAATGGAGAATATATAGATTTATATTCTAAAAAAGGTGGAATAATAAATCCATTACAAATAAGATTTATTGCTGGTGATGATGAAGAATCTGATACTAAAGAAACAGATTGTCCTTTAGCTAAACATTTAGGATTCTTAGAAGCATTTTTCAAAACAGCTTTTGAAAGTATAAATGAAAAAGAATTAGTAATGTTATTAGGTATAGTAGAAGCTCTTTATAATAAAAAAGGAATTTATAAAAATACATCAATTAATACATTACAAAATTTAAAAAATACGGATTATCCAATTTTCTCTGAATTGTATAATTTTTTACCAGAATATAAAGAAACATTAAAAAGTAAAGAAAAGATTAAAATTGTAGAACAACTAGAAATATTAATTTCTAGATTTTTAACTGGAACGGATTCTTATCTTTTTGATGGTCATACTACAATAGATTTAACAAATGATTTAATTGCTTTTAATATGCAAGAACTTTTATATAGTGGAAATCAAAGACTTATAAATACTCAAACATTAAATCTATTAACTTATTTAAATAATAGTATAGTTGCAAATAAGATTCAAAACGATAAAGTAAAAATTGAAGATAGAAAACATGTAATGATAATTGCAGATGAATTTCACTTATTTATTGATGAAAATAATTTTGAAGTTTTAAGAAACTTTGGACAACTTGCTAGAAGAATAAGAAAGTATTCTGGATCACTTGTAGTAGCAACACAATCAGTAAAGGACTTTGTTGGCTCTAATCAAATATTAAGACATGCAACAGCTATATTTAATAACTGCCAGTATCAAATGGTCGGTATGTTAAAAGAAGATGGTTTACTTGCATATATAGAACTATTTAAACAAAATCCTTTAACAGATACTCAAAAAGCATTTTTAATGTCTGCTAGAAGAGGAGAATTTTTACTTAATGTAGATTCAAAAAATAGATTAAGAATTTGGATTCGTGCTACTGAACTTGAAAGAGAAATGATGGGAGAACAATAGGAGGTGAAATATGAGCACAAGAAGTAATATTTCAATAAAAAGAAAAGATGGAACTTATGATAAAATTTATTGTCATTCAGATGGTTATTTAGAATATAACGGAAGAATATTAGATACTTTTTATAAAGATGAACAAAAAATAAATAACTTGATAAATTTAGGTGATATTTCTGTGCTAGGATTTAGGGTTAATCCTGATCCTAGTATTAGACATAGTTTTGACTATAATGAAAGACAAGAAGGTGTAACTGTTGCTTATGGTAGAGATAGAAATGAAACAAATGTTGATAAGAAAACTTATCAAAGTGAACAAGAGTATTTAGATAGTTTTAAAGATACTTGGTGTGAATTTGTATATCTTTATGATGAAAATAAAAAGGAATGGTTATATTCTGAAATACCTTATACAGAAGAAAAAGAATTAAATTTTGTTTCACTACATGATACATTGAAAGAAAAAAATCTTATAGATTCTGTAGAAGAAAAGCTTGATTCTTTAATTAGAAAGCAGGTTGATTTTGCATATGATTATGACACATATAATTTTAAAGATGCTTATGAGTCTTATGAAGATGCTTACTTTGAAACATATGATTTTTTAGGTGAAGAACAAGGTGTAACTAATTTTATTAAAATAAATAAAAGTATAATGGATAATATTGAAGAAGATATTGATAATCCTGAAATGAAAAAATTATATGATAGAGGTTTAGCTTTAAATGAAGAATTAAGAAGATATCGTAAAGAAATGTTTAGAAATTTAGAAAACGATGAAATAGAAATGTAGGAGTATCTATGAAAAAAAAGATACTAAAATTAGTTTTAGGCAGTAGTGTAGGCATGGTAGCAATGGGATTAATTATAATAATCCCTTGCTTAATGCTTATGGATTTTTTTGGAGCAAATGTAACTGATGGATTTGTAGAAAATAATTCTGAATATGCTGATACATATAAGTCAGTATTAAATCAAAATATTAAAACTGGGAAAGGATATGTTTCATTAGAAAGAGTTTTATATTTTTATCTTGCTAGTGATAGTTTATCAATGCATGAAATATATACTGATAATTTAGATTCAGAAACAAAAAAACAAAAGACAATTAG
>JALEZJ010000018.1 GCA_022772985.1 Erysipelotrichaceae bacterium
TCGTTTTTTAATAGATATAAAACAAATTTTTTAGTAGAAAAATCACTCCAAAAAGGGAGGTATCGATTAAAATACTAGAAAAGCGTTGTAAAATAAAGGAAAAAGTGGTTAGTAGTGCATTAAACTTTGCACACTACCATAAATAGAAAGAAGGGACAAAATGAAAAAAATTATAACAACAACATTAAGTATCTTACTAGCACTTACAATCATTTTAGAAATTACTTATACTTCTTTATCCAACTCAATTACAGAAAATAAAATTAAAGAAAGTATCAAAAATAATCTCCTAACTGGATTAATTTATGATGATAATGGAAATAAAACCGAAATATTTAATACCATCGTAAGATTAACTACTCTAGATGAAGATACCGTTATTAGATTAATGGAAAATGAAACTGCTGATGGTATTATTACAGATATTGTTAATAGTATCTATGATTATAACTTAACAGGTGATGAATCCGTGAAATATACTGGTGATGAAATCATTAGCATTGTAGAAGATAACATTGATAAAGTATTATCTGAAATTAATTATCCAATTACAAAAGAAGAAAGAGAAGAGACCATTACTTACACCAAGACACATACAGATTATATATTAGATACAATTTATTCAACAGATATAGGAGATTACACCAAATGATAAATTTTAGAAATATTTTTAATCCAAGTTATAATTATATTGGTCTCTTAATCATTTTGATTTTAATTGTATTAATCATCTGGCTAAATCATGATATCAAAGATAGCCTCAAAAAAATTGGAAAAACTGCTATAATATCTGGTCTAATTACTTTAATCATAGGATTTTTATTAAATTTGATAATAAATAATTTAGTTCCATATCAATATAAAATTTTTATTCAAGTCATCAGCCAAAATGTCTTTAATAATCTAATATTAGCATCTATAGTAACAATCATATTAGGAATTATTTTATTTAGTATTACAAAAATATTAGAAAGAAAACAAGAATCAACCCCCATTTAGGAAAAAAAAGAAAAAGGATCATTCAAAATATTTTCATCTTGTGCTATAATTATAATGATAGGAGTTGATAATAAATGTATTGCTCAAACTGCGGAAATAAATTAAAAGAAAAAGATTCATATTGTACCAATTGTGGTATAAAAATAGAAACAGAAAATCAAAAATACGATCAAGCAAAACAAGAAAATCAAACGAAAGTAACGAAGAATAATAATGGAAATACTTCTTTAATACTAGGAATCATCTCATGCATTATTTTTTGGCTTCCCTATGTATCGATTCCTTTAGCAATCATTAGTATAATTCTAGGAAAAAACTATAAAAAAGAAACAGGTTCGAAAGCAACAGGATCTATTTTAGGAATGATTAGTTTGATTTTAAGTATAATAGAAATTATTTTAATTGTAGTATGTATGCTATTTTTTATAGATTATACAAATAATCAATGGGACTGGGAAGAATCAATAGAAGAGTCTATTATAGAAAAATATCATAATTATTGGGATGAAACAGAAGAAAGCTTTGATATTAAAGGATATAGCTGGATAGGAGAAGATAGTTCTGTTCTATATTTAAATAAAGATAATAGTTATACTTGGTATCAGAGTGATACCATTCATGATGATAATTTTTATACTGGGAACTATGAAGTCTATACAGGAATAGATGCTATCAATTACATTACGGATAATTTGAAAGAATATGGAATGACAGAAGAAGAACAAAAAAGTATTTTTCAAAATAGCGAGTATGAATTAGATGATTATTATCTACTAATTTTAAATTGTAGAAAAATAGTAATAAATGGGGTGGAGCAAGTTCCTCAGAAACCCCAGCTGATCTATTATGGGCTTTATGACGAAACGGGTAAAAGTCTAGCATTAGTCGACATCAATACGAAAAAGAAGGAAATGTTCACATTAAAAGAAAAATTAAATAGTATTGATTTGTAGAAAACATCATTACGGATAATGGTGTTCTTTTTTTATAATAAAATAAGTTTGAAGGGAAGAATAATAGTCCTAATAAAAATAGAAATAAAAAAACACTCTATAAAAATAGAGTGAATGGATATCTTTAATGGTGGCTTCAACGGGAATCGAACCAGTGACACGAGGATTTTCAGTCCTCTGCTCTACCGACTGAGCTATGAAGCCACAAATGGCGGTTCGTACGGGATTTGAACCCGTGATCTTCTGCGTGACAGGCAGACGTCATAGG
>JALEZJ010000032.1 GCA_022772985.1 Erysipelotrichaceae bacterium
TATGAAGTGTCATTATTTCTTCATTCAGTTTGCTCATACTATTAGACAATTATTAGAAAAAGGAAATAGTTTAACTAAATTATTAAAACTGAAAATAAAAGAAGTAAGCTCCTTCCTCTTAAATGGACTTACTTCAACAACCTCAGATCTTAATAATTTAGAAACCAAATTTCAATTAAGATTTGATGATTAAATTATACTACATTTGTTCTTTGAAATCTAGTATTTATTTCAAAATTTTTTTGGCCTGAAAAATGGTCTTTTTGTCGTGTCTTAAAATATAAGGATTTGAGAAGAAAAAAATTTACAAATTATTTTTTCTCCTAATGTGTAAATTTTTGAACATTTAAATTTATTTACTCTTTTTTACTGATAAACAAAAAAATAAAATTTCTCTACAACAATTCATTATAATTATTATAATCAAAATATAAAAAGTATTCCAAATTTAAATACCTATTTCTTTAGAATACTTTTTTCATTTTAATCTCTCCCATTTTCAATATTATTCCCAGAATTTATCTTTTGAATACCATTTTTCAAAAAATCATAATAACTAAAAGAAAGGATTTGATGATTACTAACATCATAAAATAAACCATCCAAATTATATTCTATTGCAAAAAACAAATCTTTAGTAGCCCATTGTCTATCTCTATCCCATGATAAGTACTTTATATCCCCAAATCGATTTATTTTATACTACAAATTAAACTTTTCAATAGCACTTCTATAATATGACATTATCTAAACAAACAAAATCAAAATCCTTTGGAGCCCTTCCTAAACTAAAATCCCTTAAAGCAACACCTACCAAATAAGTCAGACACAAATAAGCAATACAATAAATAATATCAAAATGCTTCAACAAATAATTTCAAATATCAATTTCAGTCATTTTTTCTCCGTATGAGCCTCAATTTTTTCTGTTCTTCCAACAAATTAACAGATTTTTCCATCAAACCATTTGATATACATCGATCTTCTTTTAAACAAATCGCTTCATTCGAATCCAATCCTATTGCTAAAGATTGATCACTTGATGTTTGAACCATCGAAACTGGATCAGAAATAACACTTGTTTGAAATACTCCTATAACATCTACAGACATAAAGAAATCCACTATTTCCTCAGGAATTGGCTTTCTAAATCTAACAATAAGATCTTCAATAGTCTTATCCTCATTTAAGGAATAAATTTTTTCCTCACCAACATAATACCCAACAAAATAATCAGCATACTTCTTCTCAAATTGAGTAATAAAAAATTCTTCATTAGCTTTTAACTTAGTATAATATCCCTGTTCTTTTAATTTTTTTATCAATTCATTTCCATACCTTCGAGCAGATGCTAAAGAAATCGTTCTACTACCATCTAACTTATTTAACTCAATCAAAGCATTTGCAACAATATCTTCTATAAACAAATACAACATAAAAACTTCCTCCAAATTCTTCATTTATCTCCTTAAATATTTTTATTTAAACGAAACAAATACAAAAATAATCTTTTTCATTTTCCAAATTTATAACGGTAAAAAAGAGTATATAAATATATACCCTTCCCATAAAATTACCTCTTTGAAAATTGTGGTGCACGACGAGCAGCCTTTAATCCAGGTTTCTTTCTTTCTTTTGCTCTTGAATCTCTAGTGATAAATCCATTTTTCTTTAAAATAGAACGATAAGAGCCTTCACTTCCTTCATTATCAGCATCATATTCTAATAATGCTCTAGCAATTCCTAAACGAATTGCTCCAGTTTGACCACTATATCCACCACCACGAACATTAACAATCACATCAAATGTTTCTACATTATTAGTAACTTCTAATGGTTGCATTAAATCCATAACTAATACTTCATGTGGAAAATACTCATGCACATCTCTACCATTTACTGTAACCTTACCTGTTCCTGGAACTAAAGTCACCCTAGCACTTGAACTTTTTCTTCTTCCAGTTCCATAAAATCTTCTATCCTTATTTGCCATTATTTTGTTCCTCCTAATGTAATTAATTTAGGCTGTTGTGCAGTATGAGGATGCTCACTTCCTGCATAAACATGTAATTTTTTATACATTTCTCTACCAAGTCTTCCTTTTGGAAGCATTCCTTTAATAGCCCTCTCCATCATCTCTTCTGGGTATTTCTCTTTCATTTCCTTAGCGGTTCTTTCTCTTAATCCACCTACATATCTAGAATGATTATAATATTTTTTGTTTTCTAACTTATTACCCGTTAATACTACTTGACTAGCATTAATAATAATAATATTATCCCCACAATCAACATGTGGAGTATAAGTTGCTTTATGCTTTCCTCTTAACATAGTAGCAGCCTTAGAAGCAACACGTCCAAGTGGCATATCTTTTGCATCAATAACATACCATTCACGTACAACTTCTTCTTTTTTTTGCATAAATGTTGTTTTCATAATTCTCTCCTTTTTATTTTTAATAAGTTATTCAATAAACCTTCGTGTTCCCAATACGAAAATTCATTAAATATAAAATGTACCGATTATGATTATAATCGACTTCTATAGTTTTGTCAATAATTTTACAATATTTTTTTCTTTTCTAATCTTTTCATTGCCATATTAAATTCATAATCAAAACTACCAGGTATTTCCTTCATATAATGATTTAATTCTTGATAGAAATTTAATTTCCAAAATTCATATTCTTCATCACTAGCAATAAACATTTCCTGAAAATAATCTTCTAATAATTTCATACTTTCAAAAAGAACCAATCTATCTTCGTAATACTTCAATTTATCATATAGTTCTAAATATAAAGCAACCGGATGGGATAAAATTCTATTATTTTCAATTTCAACATTTTTTAAAAATATTTGAATCCGAGAACGCTCTACTTTAATACAAAGTAATAATGAAATATAATAAATAGTTTGTTCTAATGATAAAGCACATTTAGCACTCATATCTCTTAAATCAACTACATTCTCTAATTCAAAATAAATTTCTTCATAATTCATTCGATTTTTATTCAATACCGCTTGAAATTCAACTTTTTTAAATTCCAATTGAGATTGTCTTTGAATCTGAGTATTTCCTAATTTTTCTTGACCTAACCTTCGAGTGATATCTTTCAACAAAAAATTTCTGATTTTCTGACACAGTTCATTATTTACTTCTAATTTTTTCAAAACCATCATGATTTTCTCCACATCCTGCTTTGTATAAGAATCCATTTTATCTAAATAACAATGCTGAATAACAATACTATTATCAAAAATATCTTGGTTATCAACTGTATATAATTGAGGATTTTCCATTAAAGCCTCTTTCGTTTTACGCGCTTCTTTTGTTAAAAATTGATCATCACAACAAAAAACATTTGGAAATATAGAATCAAACCAACACAACTCAGCGTCAGTTAATCCCATTTTTTTAAATCGCAGTTTCTCTATTTTTTTTAAATCATAAATCACAATACTAGATTTTGAATAATATAAAGAAAGATTTCTTTTACATAAATAAAAAATAATTTTTATTTGTTCTTCAATACTTAAAGGTGATTGAAGTAAAAATGTAGAAAGAACAAAAAAATCATTAAAAACTATTCCCATATCTTGTCGCTCATTCGAAAAATAATGGATTAAATTTTTTACTATTACAACTTTTTTCACAACCTTACCTGCAGTTAATTCGTTTTCTCGTCCTTGTGCATATACCAACTTACCTTGATTTTTTACAAAATTCTCAACATATTCTTCTAAATAATCAATAAATTTTTTTACTATTAAATCCATAATACCTCTCCTGTTGACATTATATCATAATCTTAAACCATTGTTTTGTCAATCATCTATTCCTTTCTCATACCAAGAATAATATACCACCCATTAAAATAAATTCATATATCACACTTCATAATAAACAAATAAAAAGAAGACCCATATAAAATCATAAACCCTTCCATCCTATCAAAAAAAAGCAAGAACCTATTAAGTTCTCACTTCTCTAAATAGAAATAATATACTTTATTTAGTAATATTTTTCAAAATAACTGTCTTTGTCCTAGACATCTCTCTTAAAGTAGTCATAATACCTTCATTACCAATTCCAGAATATTTCCATCCACCAAATGGTTGTTCAAAACTTCTAAAGAAACTTGCTCCATTAATAACAAAGCCACCACATTCCATTTGTTCACTAACTTTAATAGCTTTATTCATATCCTTAGTAATGATAGAACCAGATAATCCATAAATAGACTGATTAGCAATTTCAACAGCTTCTTCTATGGTATCAAAACCAATGACAGAAATAACTGGTCCAAAGATTTCCATATCCTTAGCAACATCCATATCTTTGGTTACACCATCTAAGATAGTTGGTTCATAGAAAGCTCCATTACGTCTTCCACCATAAACAATCCTAGCACCTTGCTCAACTGTCTTATTAACTTGAGCTTCTACTTCCTTAGCAGCATCCTCACTAATTAAACATCCAATATCTGTATCCATTTCACTAGGATAACCTACTTTTAAAGTTTTAATCTTTTCAATCATCTTATCAATATATTGTTGTTTTACAGAATTTTGAATTAAAAATCTCTTACTAGCACAACATACTTGACCAGTATTATAAAGTCTTCCCCAAACAGTCTCTTCTACTGCTAAATCAATATCTCCATCTTCACATAGAATGAAAGCATCATTTCCACCTAATTCTAAAGAAGAATGAGCTAAATGAGAAGCACAATTAGTAGCAGCATCAATTCCAGCCGCAGTAGATCCAGTCAAAGTTACAATAGCTACCTTTTTGTTAGATGTCAGTGCTGTACCAACCACTGATCCAGATCCATGTACAACAGATATAACTCCAGCAGGAACTCCAGCTTCTACTAACAATTCTACATACTTAGTTAAAGTAAGTGGATTTACACTAGCAGGTTTCAATACACAAGCATTTCCCATTAACAATGCAGGTGGTATTTTGTTAATAAAAATATCACTTGGAAAATTAAATGGAATAATAGCAACACATACACCTAATGGTTGTTGTATTGTATATTGAATTGTATTTTCTTGACCCTTTTCTGTTCCTCTTGGGATCACATTTCCATAATCATGTTGTACTCTTCCAACATAAGCAGGAACCCCAATTGCAATATTATTAATTTCATTATAAGCTTCTTTAATAGGCTTACCAGTTTCATCTGACAAAGTCTTTGCTAAACTATCTTTATCTCTTTCTACCAAACTAACAAACTTCATCATAATGTCACACTTTTCATGAACCGGAACTTTAGCCCATTCTTTTTGAGCCTCATACGCATAATCAACAGCTTCATTTACTTCTTCTGCTGATAAACTAGGAACCGTATCCACTAATTCATTGGTAGCGGGATTCATGACTTCAATTACTTTACCGTCTTTTGCGTCCCTCCACTCTTTTCCGATTAAACTCTTCATTTAAATCCTCCTAACTTATTAATACCTCCTGGTATTATACCTTAATTATAATATATCTATTTTATTTGTAAAGTAAATTAACAAAATTTTACATTATAAACAAATAATTTCAACACAAAATCATCCATTTTTATGATATACTAAAATAAATATTTTTATATTAAAAAAATACTTAAAAATACTTTTATTCTATATAAGTATTTTACTAATAACAGGAGGTTAAAATGCCAGATTTATTAGCTATTAAATTAAGACCAACTAAATTAAGTGAAGTCATTGGTCAAAAACATTTAATTGGAGAAAATAAAGTCCTATCCAACTTAATTAAAAATAAAAAATTATTTTCGATGATTCTCTATGGTAACCCTGGAATTGGAAAAACTTCCATTGCAAATGCCATTGTATCAGAACTAGATGTTCGTTATCGAATGTTAAATGCTGTAATTAATAATAAGAAAGATTTTGATACTGTAGTAGAAGAAGCCAAATTATACCAAGGAATGGTTTTGATTATGGATGAAATTCATAGATTAAATAAAGATAAACAAGATTTACTTCTCCCCTATCTAGAAAATGGATTAATTACCTTAATTGGTATGACTACCTCTAATCCCTATCACTCTATCAATCCAGCAATTCGTAGTCGCTGTCAAATTTTTGAACTTCACGAATTAGAAAGTGAAGACATCAAAGAAGCCATCAACCGTGTCATCAAATCCAATTATCTAGAAAACTTAACAATAGATAAAGATGCTATTAATTTTTTAGTAGAGCAATCCAACCACGACTTAAGATATACCTATAATTTAATTGAAGTAGCCTATTACGCTAGTAATGATCATCACTTAACCCTAGATTTACTCCATAGTATTGGTGGTAAAGGAAATATTTTTATAGATAAAAATGGAGATGGTTATTACAACACCATCAGTGCTTTTCAAAAATCTATTCGAGGGAGTGATGTTCATGCTAGTCTTTATTACTTAGCCCTTTTAATTGAAGCAGGAGATATCGATATTATTTGTAGAAGATTATCCGTAATTGTCTATGAAGATATTGGTCTTGCTAATCCTTCTATGGGTCCTAAAGTCGATGCTGCTATTAATTGTGCACTTCGGTTAGGACTACCTGAGGCTAGAATTCCCTTAGCAGAAGTAGTAATCGAACTAGCACTCTCCCCTAAAAGCAACTCAGCTGAGTCAGCAATCGACAGAGTCTTACATGATATTCATACTAAAAATACTGGTTCTGTTCCAAAACATATCATCAATCATTCTCCTGATTATAAATATCCTCATGATTATCCTAATGACTACGTAAAACAGCAATACCTTCCAAATGAAATCAAAGGTGCAAAATACTATATTCCAAAGAATAATAAGAATGAAAAAATATTAAAAGAAATTATGGAACGACTAAGTAAATTGTAATTTTTAAAAGCCAAAAATAGAACTCTACAAAATAAAGTTCTATTTTTTTATAAAATTTCTAATCTCTCTATCTATATTTAGAATTTCTCTAGCATCCTTTCTATGATACTGAAAAATAACCTTAGAAATTCTATTCCAAGAATTTCTCTTATCCCTAGATACTTTCGAATAAATATTCTCTAATCTTCTAATAGCCATTTTAATACTCTCTTCATCTGTTAATTCATGATTACTAGATATTTGCATAATTCCAAATCGACCACGTCTCTTGAACATACGATATTTAAAATGATCTATTTTTCGAACCATCTCAGGTCTATAATAATTTTCATAAATCATAATTGCAAAAATAGTTGGAACTAACTCTCTATATCTAGAATAAACTAAACTCCCATATCTGTTTTTAAATTTTGCATATTGCATCACAATATATTCCCTATCTTGATAAAATAATATTTTTTTATTTTTAGGAATTGGAATCGTTATATTATTTTTAAACCAATAATAAAAATATAACATCAAAAATAACCATAATAACAGTTTTACTTCTTCCATATTAAGAAAAACAGAATTTACCCTACTAATAAAAAATGTATTGACCAAATAAGCTACCATTAAATTGATAGCGTATTTCTTTACTTGAGCATCATTATTTTTCAAACTTGATACTTCTAAAATCACATTTTGATAAATCATACTACCAATAATTTGGAATAATACGATTAAAAAGATCGTATGATTATTCTCTGTGATGTGATAGGTACTAAAAATTCCTGCTAGTACAACTATATAAAGAATAGTTACCACAATATAATCTAAAAAATGATCCTGTTTTTGCGTTTCCACTTTTTCCAAAATAATACTTAACAAGAAACTTGCCATGATATAAATAAATAATGTATGTATACTCATAAAGCCCTCCTAAATTTAAGCCTTATTGTACTACATATCTATTTTTTTTACAATCCAAATAAATAGAACAATTCCAAAATTTATGATTTCATACAGTCTTTTCTAATACATCCTCTATCTTTTTATGTTTTAGCATATTCTTATTTTTTAAAGAACTAATGATCCTATCTACTTCATTACTTTGATAATCTTTACCAAAATTTTGATTTTTATCAAATACCGTTTTGTTATTTAATAAAGAAGTATGTTGAATACTATTCACTTCATCAAATGCCTTTGCGTATTTTAAGGCATCCTCTAAATATTTACAAGCTTCCTCTAATTTATTATCACTAACTAATATTTCAAATATATTCATATTCATATTTTCCAGTAAATAAAGTTCATATCCATAATCCTTATTTTCAAACAAAATCCCTAATAATAAATGTATCTTATTTAGTATTTTAATTTTATCTTCCTTTTTATAGCAATTAGAAAAACTTAATTTTTCTAGTTGAATAATCAAATGATTACTAAGCATTTGAATATTATATTGAAGCAATTCTTCTTTCTTATCAGTTGTTTCTAATAAAGGCAATACGAGTTCTTGAGAATAAACCATCTTTGGTAATTTTTCTGCAAAAACTTTTGCTTGTTCTAAATTGCCAAGTTCTAAATAAGTATAAGTCATCATCTGATATACCTTACACTTATCCTCTAAATGTTTTAATTTGTCTATTATTTTATTTCCTAACTCTATAACCCTCTTACAAGTATTCTCTCTTTGGTCATTATATAGAGAAAATAAGGCTTCCATTAGCTTTAAAGATAGTTTCGTACTAATTGGATTCTCCTTAATTCCTTGTTCTATTACAAAAACCATTTTTTCAATATCACCACTTGCATAATAACTATCAGCCTCATCTAGTACCTTTTGTATTTTATTTTGATTTATCGAATCATTTACCCCTAATAATTCATCAACACTTATCTCAAATATACTTGCAATATCAGGGATCATTTCTATATCTGGGAATGTAGAATTTGTTTCCCATCTACTTATCGCTTGTGCAGATACATCAAGCCTTTCTGCTAATTGTTCTTGTGTCCAATTATGCTCTAATCTCATTTTTTTGATTTTTTCATTTAAATATAATTTCATTTCTGATTCCTCCATTCAAAGAATAGTTTAAATCTATTAAAGAAAAGAATCCATATCTTATTTTAAGAGTTTTTTTCAACTAAAATGAGATTTATTATTTTCCCTTTTTCTTATCTAAATTTTCTTTTAAAATTCGCTCAAGTTCTAACTTATCAATCGGTTTTGCCAAATAATCCGTAAATCCAACACTTAAATATTTTTCTCTCATTCCTGTTATAGCATTTGCAGTTAAAACTACTACTGGCACTTTAAAATTCTTATCTTCCTGCATTTTTTGGAAGGTTTCTACCCCACTTAATTTTGGCATCATATCATCCATAAAAATTAAATCGTACTGTTCTTCTTTTACTTTTTTTAAAGCTTCTTCCCCACTTAACACTGTATCAGGCACAATATTATAATTTTTTAAGAGTCTCGTTGCTACCTTAATATTTAGCATATTATCATCTACTACTAAAATCTTTTTATCTGAGTAATCAACAATTTCAGTATTTTCCTCATCTTGTACTTCTACTGTTTCAGACACCATTTTTACAATTTTCTGTTTTAAATAAACCGTAAATTTAGATCCACTTCCATATTTCGATTGAACAACAATCTTACCACCCATCATCTCTACTAAATTTTTAGTAATGGCAAGTCCTAATCCTGTTCCTTCTAAAGTAGTATTTCGATCCTCTTCTAATCTTTGAAACTTAGTAAATAATTTATCAATTTTCTCAGGTTTAATTCCTCTACCGGTATCTTCTACTGAAATAACTAACTTACTAATTCCTTTTTGATTAATACAACTAACTTGAAAAACTATCATTCCTTTATTTGTATATTTTACAGCATTTGTGAGCAAATTAGTAATAATTTCTCTAACCTTCCCCATATCTCCATATAATACCGCTGGCAGATCAGAACTAAAATCAGTTTTTAATTCAATTGGCTTCTCTTCTAATCTAGGAAGAATTAACTTTGTAATATCTTCAAATACACTCCTTGGAGAATACTCAACTTCTACCATTTCCATCTTACCAGCTTCTATTTTACTAATATCTAAAATGCCGTTCACAATCTCTAATAAATTATTACTTGCCATAATAATATCTTTAGCTTCCGTTTTGGCTTCCTCTAGACTCGTATCTTCTAAAATAGAATTACTAAATCCAACAATAGCATTTAATGGCGTTCTAATTTCATGAGACATACTAGACAAAAAATTAGTTTTCGCTTCATTGGCTTTTTCGGCATTCTTTTTTGCAAGTTCTAATTCATTCATAATTTTTAAATCTGGATTTTCAATCGTGTGATACATCAGTACTAATACTAAGGAAATCCAAGTTGTTTCTAACAATAAATCTGGTATAAGCGTCTGTATTAATATCACAGGAATGGAACTTACTATATATAAAAGCATAGGAATATATTTCTTTTTATTTAAATTTTTTAATTTGATACAAATATAAGAACCCCAACCAAAAACTGCTATAATAAACATTAAATAAATAAAATATACATTGGATCCTATTAAATATAATTGTCTTTCTCCTTGAATAAATTCAATTGGTAAGATAAAATTAACTAAAATTACTAGGATATATATGAAATTTATTACTTGAATCGTTGTTCTTTTTTCTTTACTAGAAACTAATAAATATAATGTCATACAAAACAAAAATGTCAACAAATAAGCATAATATATCTTAACCAAAAATATTCGTAAAAAAAGCAAATCACTAAAATAAATATCTAATAAGAAACTAATGATATTCACACTAAAACCTATAATCGTTGCAATTAATAATGCCACATAAATTTTATTTTCTAATAAACTAATTCTTTTCTTCATAAAGTAAACGCCAGTTATTAAAATAATATATAATAAACTGATTGCTGTTGTTAATAACCCTACATTCATCTTTTTAACCTTTCCTTTTATTCTTCTTTTCTATTTTCAATTCTTCTCAATATTCTACTATACTTTTTTCGAATTGGATCGTCTTGATCTTTTCCTATTATAATTTCATAATTTGTTTCTATTCCATCTCTTCCATCAATAGAACGATATCCAAGACTTTTCGTAATCCTAAGGCCAGCAGCAGTAATAGGTGTTGTAATAATTCGATTTCCATGTTGTGAAAAATAATATATGATTCCTCCTAATAACGTATTCACAATGGCTAGTTTAGACTGATATTCTTTGGCTACTGCAATAGATGCGGTATAATGATAATCTGAATTTTCAACTTGTAGTACATCAGTTTCTTTAAATTCTATCATATCATGAAGTTCATTTTGATGTAATCTTTTATAACACTCTTCCGTTACTGGCACTAGGATAGTATGTGCAAGAACTTTTCCAAATTCATCCTTTACTACCCAAAACATGCTGGGATTATATATCATCCATTTCTTTATAAATTCTTCTGTATAAGCTACTCCATTTTCAAAATATTCATGTTCTATTGCTGCAATTCTACTGATATCATCAATACATGCATTTTCAAAATGATATTTCATTCCAATCTTTCCCCCTCATCTATAATAATTTCTTTTGGCAACATATGACTTAAAAACATATGCATTCCTTCTCCATAGCAATAAGCCCCTGCTTGTCTAAATACAACGATATCTCCAATATTCGCCTTTTCAATATATTGATCCCAACTTAATTTATCCGTCACCATACATAAAGGACCGCTAATATCCACGAGTTCTTTTTCTACATAAGGTTCTTCCTCATATATTTTTTTCTCATTCATTGGAATAATAATCACAGGATGCTTTCTTCTCATCTCTAGAGGAAGTCCCATATGATTAACACCACCTGCTATAATAATATGTTTCTTTCCTTTTACTTTTTTAATATCAATAATCCGAGCGGTATAATAACCTGCATTTCCAACTAGATACGTCCCTAATTCTATAATGATTTCTTTTTCTTGAAAGTGATAATCACAAATTAATTTACCAAGTTCATTTCCGTACTTTTCAATATCAAATATACAATTTTGGTCTGTATAATCTATTCCTAACCCACCTCCAAAATCGATAATAGAAACTGAAATTCCCTCTTGTTCTATTTTTCTTACTAAATCGAAAATATAACAATTAGATTTTAAAAGACTTTGATAATTTAAAACACCACTAGCTGCAAAAACATGAATTCCTTTTACTGAGATATGCTCTAACTTTTGAATATATTTGATACTTTCTATACACTCATTTTCATCAATTCCCATTTTTGTAGAGCATCCAGACATTAATTCTGTTCCATCTGCCAACGAATAATTCAAATTAATTCGAATTAAAACATCTACTTGATCAATCTTTAATTTATCAGCAATTTTTTGAATTCGAATCGCTTCAACTATACTCTCAACATTGATTAGTCTAATTTTACTTTTAATTGCTTGTTCTAGTTCATACTCTGTTTTCCCAGGTCCAGTAAAAATTAGATGACTTGTCGGAATGTATTGACTTGCAATCTCTAATTCACCTGAGGAGGCAATTTCAAATCCTTTGATATAGTCTTGATTCACAACATATTGTAAAATTTTAGGGTTATTATTTGCTTTCATGGCATAATATAAACTGATTTGTTCTGGCATATTGTGCTTTAAAGTTGAAATATTATCCTTAATAGTTTCTAAATCGTAAAAGTAACCAGTAGGATCTATTTGAAACTCTTTCGTTTGATATGACTCTTTTATAATATTTTTTAAGTTCTTCTTCATTATAACTTCTCCTGTTCCTTATTCTATCAGAATTTAGAGTAAAAATCTATCTCTTATGAACAATTATTTTTCTTAAAATAGTTGTTAATAGGATACTTATATTGAATCATTATAAAAGAAATATCTTTTTGATAGATCTACAAAAAAAACATTTTATCTAAGTTCATTCTACTTGTTTTTCTTATCTAAATTTTCTTTTAAAACCCGATCAAGTTCTAACTTATCAATTGGCTTTGCTAAATAATCCGTAAATCCAGCACTTAAATATTTTTCTC
The DNA here is from genome assembly GCA_022772985.1 of Erysipelotrichaceae bacterium. GTDB lineage: Bacteria > Bacillota_I > Bacilli_A > RF39 > UBA660 > RUG11198. The sequence continues at coordinate 12,934 of JALEZJ010000032.1, forward strand.
TCATTCCTGTTACAGCATTAGCAGTTAAAACTACTACAGGTATATCAAAATGAATATCTTCTTTTAATTTCTTTAAAGTTTCTCCTCCACTTAATTTTGGCATCATATCATCCATTAAAATTAAATCATACTTCTTCTCTTTTAATTTTTCAATACACTCTTCCCCGCTCAAAACCGTATCAGGTACAATTTTATAATTTTTTAAAAGTCTCGTTGCTACTTTAATATTTAGCACATTATCATCTACTACCAAAATCTTTTTATCTGAGTAATCCGCTAATTCAGTATTTTTAACTTCTAAACTTTTTTTCTTTTCTTCTACCATTCGAACAATCTTTTGTGACAAATAAACCGTAAATTTAGATCCACTTCCATATTTTGATTGAACAACAATCTTACCACCCATCATCTCTACTAAATTTTTAGTAATGGCAAGACCTAACCCAGTTCCTTCTAAAGTAGTATTCCGATCCTCTTCTAATCTTTGAAATTTAGTAAATAATTTATCAATTTTCTCAGGTTTAATACCTCTTCCTGTATCTTCTACAGAAATGACTAACTTACTAATACCTTTTTCATTAATACAACTAACTTCAAAATCAATAATCCCTTTTTCTGTATATTTTACAGCATTCGTAAGTAAATTAGTAATAACTTCTCGTACCTTTCCCATATCTCCATATAATACTGCTGGAAGATCAGGACTAAAATGAGCTTTTAATTCAATTGGTTTTTCCCCTATTCTAGGCCGAATTAATTTTGTTATATTATCTAATATTTCCCTAGGAGAATACTCAACTTCTACAATCTCCATCTTACCAGCTTCTATT
>JALEZJ010000034.1 GCA_022772985.1 Erysipelotrichaceae bacterium
ATAATTATAACATTTTTTTAATAAAAAAGCGAGCATTGACAAAACATTTGTTGAGAATGGATTATCGCTCGCATACTAATTATATAATAAATTTTAAAATAATAAAAGACTATTAACAAAATTTATTTGTCAACAGTCTGAATCGATGTTTTATTCATCGATTATTTTTATATTACTTTTAAAATATTTCACTAATTTATTCAGGTGTTTTTTAAATACAATCATATCAATAATGTCAGAAATAGAATAGATAATCATCATAATTCCTGCAAATAAGGTAAGAGTAATAGAACTTCTGATTGGATCAATAATTAAGATGAATCCACATATAATTGCAAGAATTGCCATAATTAGAGTTAAAATCCAGGGAGCACCTTCTATGTTTTTTAAGGTACAAGCTAGTCTGATTTTGAAAATACTAGTTAAAATAAACCACGTTCCTAATGCAACAGGAACTAAGATGCGAAGCATTTCTGGATAGATTAACATAATACTTCCAAATAGAATAGATAGGATTCCAGCTAGCATTGTATCGATAGGAATCCATTTGCTTCTTAAACTAATTTCTAGTACAATTAAATAAATTCCATTTATAATTAGTAAGGCAGAAATTATATAAGCTAATACACTTAAAGAGGTTTTCGGAAATAATATTAATACAATTCCCAAAATAATAAGCAAACAAGAAATTGCAATAGAAGAATTAATTATTTTTTTTAATTTGGTTATCAAAATTTATCCCATCCTTTCTTTATAAGAAATGATATCATTTCTTATTTAAATAGTCAATATTGTGAATTATATTCATAATAATAACCAGCGAATTTAGAAAATTTGTTGGTTATTTTTAGTGGTATTCATTTTTTTAGAAATTTATGTATTAGATGATTTTATTTATAAGAAATTTATTTTTTAATTTATTATCATATTTAATATATTTTTGATTTTGATAGAAAAAAGTATGATATAGAAGTTGGCTGTTTTTTATGTTAGAGGTAATTTATATAAAAAATTCTAATCTTTTTGTGAATTTTTAAAAATATTTTTTATTTCAAATAAATTTGAGCAATAGTAAGGCAATCGCATAAAAACTTTACGTAAAGTAGTTAGATGTAAGTAATGACATTGAATATAAGTTTTTCAATATTTTTGAAATCACTTGTGTATCGTGTCATTTTTTGTTTTAAAGTTAATTTTTCACCCATAGATTTATCTAGTTTAGCCAAATTAAAAACGATTTTTCTAATTGTAGATAAATTTTCAATTGAATTACCAATTCTGTTTCTAGAGTGGTCTTCGTCCATAATTACATCAAGTCTCCAATGAAGGGAACATTCAATGTTCCAATGTTGTCTTGTTATAGTAATAAAAGTATCTAAATTGAAACTTTCACTTAAGATATAATAATGTTTGGTTGTTTTTCTTTCACCATTTTCTTCTCTTGTTACATCTATTCTCCCGATAGCTTTAACAGTCTTCCATTTTTTATCATCATGAATACAATTTGTTTCATAGGACAAGTAATATTTTCTTTTCTCATATCTGCCATGATCCTTTTCCCAGTCTGTTTCTGCAATAGCAATATTAACATCATCTCTTTTAAGACCTAAATCAAAATAAGTTTTAATATCATCTCTTAAATCTTTTTGATTATTTTTAACTTTTAAAATATAATTACCTTTTAAATTAACAATTTTATTAACAATATCTTCCTGAGTACCAATCGCATCTATTGTAATTATTTTGTCTTTTATATCAATTAAATCTAATAATTCAGGTATGGCAGTTATTTCATTTGATTTATCATCAACCTTAACTTGTCCAACAGATATTCCAATATCACTTAAAAATGCAGAAACGATATAAGGAGTGTTACCACCATTAATTTTATCTCTAGCACTTTTAATAGCTTTACCATCAATACTTAAATGTAAACCTTTTGATGATACTATTTCTTTAATCCATTCAATAAAAATATTCATAAATTTTTTAGAATCAACTATACTAAAAACATTTGATAAAGTATCATGAGATGGTGTTCCGTTTTCTAAATTTAATAAAGTAATAAAATAATCTTCATGTACTTTTAAAAAGTCGGCAAGATTAGTAAAATCAGTATATCCGCATAAAATACCATATATTGTCATTATCAATATATTAATTAATTCATGTTTTTTACCTCTAATATCTCTAGGATCCTCTAAAATTTCAAAATGATTAAATAAAGATTTCATATTATCACACACCTTATATTATAAGAATACACGATAAATAAAATAATATAAAGAGTATTATCTCATATTTCTATTAAAAATTTTTATGCGATTGCCATA
>JALEZJ010000035.1 GCA_022772985.1 Erysipelotrichaceae bacterium
ATAATTCCAATACAATTTGCAACTGCTGCTTGAACAGTTTCCATAAAATCAGCCTCCTTATCCATATGAATACTCCCATATTCTACATTAAATTATAACATTGATACCCTAGGTTGTCAATCGAAAAAAGCTTTGACAAAATACTAGTCCAAGAAAAAAAACACCAATATTTCTATCAATGTTTTTGCAAGATATCTTCTCCCTTTTTATCTCAAATCAAACACTACTTAAAGATAAAAAAACTTCCAATAAAATCATTTACTTTGTTGCTGCAACTCCAATAATTTATGATACAATCCATGCCAACTAAGTGTTGCACATTTCTTCCTAGAAGGTTGCTTAGCTACATCATCATAAACGATAGCTTCCCCCAAAATATTCTCATTATAATCCCTTTCCTCAATCATAGCATCATAATTTTTAATCACCTCAATCGCCTCATCAATCGTTTTTCCTTGAAGCAAATTACTCATAATAGAAGTACTAGAAATACTAATTACACAAGCCTCCCCCTCAAAACTAATATCTTCAATTTTATCATTCCTAATCTTAATATAAAGATCAATATTGTCAATACAACTAACATTCCTACTATTTAACTTTACATAATCAGCTTCATCATCATGCCTTTCTCTATGATAAGGATTTTGATAATTATCTAATATAATACTTCTCTTTAACTCTTTATCCATAACATCACCCAATCTATATCAAATATTATACCACAAAAATTCTTATTTATTTTCCAAAAATACTTACTCCAAACAAATTCCTTCAATATAAATAAACTTTCAAATAAAAAAGAAGATCTATAATATCAACTTTCTTTCATATCAATCCTTATATTATTATTTCGATTAATCCATCAATATCAAATAATTAATATGATAAACTCTAAAAATTTTCTCATCTTCATACACTTCAAAATAACATATTGTACTAAATTGAAAAAAATAGTTTACTTCCTTTTAAATTAATTTATCCCAAACTTCCTACTAATATTGAATATATTTTTTTACTTTTCTTAATACTCTAGGATTAAATTTTTTTTCAATTACAATTCCATTTCTTTTTTCTAATTCTACTAAACTATGAACCATATAACATTCTGTATCTAAATCATACTCCAATTCAATCCTTCTTTGATAACTAGGATTTTGAATACAATCATTCTGAGTAAAACGAATAAAAACACTATCTTCATCACTCATTTCAAAACTAACCCCCTGATAAATACTTGCTTCATTTCCAAAATACTGATAACAAAACTTAGGATTACACCCCAAACTTCTAGCTGTCTCCTTCTGAATAGCCATAAGTCTTCTTATCTCTTCTTCATCCATTACTGCAGAATATTGTTGCATTAACTCAAAAATACTCTTACTAGTACATTCTAAAATATAAGTTAATATAGCCACATTATGATTAATATAACATTGATCTACCCCATGAATATTTTTATTTTCCATATGAGGAATAAAATAATTCCCCCTATTCCTAAATTTCATCAAAATCCTCTCCTTTCTTAAAGGATACATCACTTTTATAATCCATAATTCAAAATAAACTAAATAGATACAAAAAAAGATAAATATTTCTATTCATCTTCTACAAAATCTCTTGCCAAATATTTTCTATATTCTTAATAGACTCTATAAACTGATCCACTTCCTCATAAGTATTATAAAATGCTAAACTAATCCGACAAGTACTATTTACATTAAATACCTGATTCAATATCTTAGAACAATGATTTCCACTTCGAATACAAACATGATGACGATCTAAATAAACAGCTACATCTTGACTAAAAATATCCTTTACATTAAAAGCTAAAATACTACCTACTACATCTTCATTATAAAGAATAACAGAATTCAAATCTTTTAATTTCATCACCAAATATTCTTTTAATTGATGTTCATGTTTAATAATTTTTTGCATTCCAATCTGATTTAAATAATCAATTGCTGCCCCCATTCCAATAACACCAGCAATATTTTGAGTACCAGCTTCAAATTTTATTGGAACCTCTCGAAGTTCCATATAACCATCACTTAAATACATAGCATTCATACCGCCACCATAACTAATAGGATCCATTTCTGTCAATAAATCAAATTTTCCATACAAAAAACCAACACCAGTAGGTCCATACATTTTATGAGCACTAGCAACAAAAAAATCAATGTCATCCCAACCAACATCCGTTCGAATATGACTAATACTTTGAGCACCATCACCAACTACTAAAATACCATGTTTATGTGCAAGTTCACAAATATCCCTCATTGGACGAATATCCCCAACAACATTGGTAACATAGGCCAAAGAAATTACTTTTGTCTTATCATTGATCGCTCGTTTTACATTTTCTAACGTTACTTCATAATGAGAATCAAGAGGAATATAACGTACCTGAATTCCAATCTCACGAGCCAAAACAAACCAAGGAAGAACATTAGATGCATGCTCACTTTCTGTAAGCAACACTTCATCACCAGGTTTCAAATGACTTTTAAAATAACCAAAAACTACACGATTTAATCCATCAGTTGCTCCACTAGTAAAAATAATCTCACTAGCTTCCTTTGCATGAATAAAATTCTTTACTTTCTCTCGAACCCCCTCATACATAGAATCTACTTTCTGACTATTTTGATAATCTCCTCGATGAGCATTTGCACAATACTTACTATAATAATCTACAACTGATTGAACAACACATTTCGGTTTTAATGTAGTAGCACCATTATCAAAATAAATAAGATTACCATCTAACATAGAAAAATCTTCCCTATTCATGATTAAATCACCTCCTCAAGTCCTGAATCACACGAAAAATTTTAGCTCTCTTTTCCATATCTACAACTAAATTAGAAAAAATAAATCCTTTCATCAAAAGAGTAATAGCATCCCTCTCAGAAATTCCTCTACTCATCAAATAAAATAATTCTTCCGGATGAAAACTACTAATAACAGAACCATGTCTAGCCTCTACGCTATCTTCATCAATAAACATATTTGGTACAATAGTAGCATTAACCTCTCCTAAAGTCAAAATCCTGGTATTTTGATCCATTACACAATCTACATTACCTCTTTTCAAAATACTATCAATTTGAAACTTAATTTTACTTCCATTAAGACCAATACATCTATTAGAAATAAAGCTACTCACTTTATGATGATTATGATTTACTACAATATGATATTCTTCATTTCCTAAACTGATACTAGAAAATCCCTGACTAAATTTAGAACATTCCCCATCCAAATTTACAATTACCTTCTCATCAACCGCCTTATTATAATAAAATTGAAATAAAATTAAATTACTTTTTTCTCCCAATTGATAGCAATTCTCAACTTCCAAACCATTATTACAACTCCAAATAAATAATTTCACAGTAACCCCATCTAAAATAAAAATATCTAAATGAATAGCACAACTATCCACATATTCTAAAGTATAGTCACCATTTTTCTTAAAAATAATTTTTTGATCATGAATAGAGATATTATCATCTTCATAATTAGAAACCAGATTGTTCTTTACAATAATATAATTCATTATTTATCTTCCCTTACAGTATTTTCAATATACTTAGAATAACCATTTTTCTCAATATCTGCCACCAAATGATAATCTCCTGTTTTAACAATATGTTTATCAGCCAAAATATGAACATAATCTGGTTTTAAATACTCCAAAATCATAGAATAATGGGTAATAATCAAAAGCGACGTATCCGGATTTTCTTTCATATAATTTTTTATATTTTCACATACTACTCTTAAACTATCAACATCTAAACCACTATCCAACTCATCCAAAATAATAAAACTAGGACGCAATAACTTAATTTGTAATACCTCATTCTTTTTCTTCTCTCCACCACTAAATCCAACATTAAGACTACGATGAATCAAATCACGATTCATCTTTAAATCTTCAGTAGCCTGTTCACAATCTTTAATAAATTGATACAAACCAACTCTCTCACCTTTCTTTTGACTAATAGCAGTTCTTAAAAAATCTTGATTACTAACTCCCTCGATTTCCATAGGAGATTGCATTGCCAAAAAAATTCCTTTTCTTGCGATTTCATCAGTTCTCAATTTTAAAATACTTGTCCCCTCAAATAAAATATCTCCCTCAATAACATGGTACCTCTCATCCCCCATAATAACACGTGATAGCGTACTCTTTCCAACACCATTCGGACCCATAATAGCATGAATCTTCCCCGGTGCAATATTTAAATCAAACTTATTTAAAATAATTTTTTTATCAATTTCAACACTTAAATTTTTTATCTCTAATTTCATCTCTATCACCCTCATCCGTACCTTATTATATCACTACTTCTACTTAAAAGAAAGCAAAAAATTATGACAAAAGTCATAAAATATATTGGTGATAACATGAATCTAAAAACAATCAAACTAATAGCTACTTTAAACATCTTCTTAATCTCATTTCCATCACATTTCCTATACAACTACTTACCAATCCCTATTATGTCTATATTTTTTCCTGTTAATGAAAGCATATTTGAACATCTAAAAATAATTTTTACCTCTACTCTAATCTATAGTTTAATAGACTATTTACTACTAAAACTAAATAACATCAAATTCCATAATTTTATCCTTCAACTCTTTTTTACTAGTTTTATCTCTATCCCCATATTTCTAATATTATATCTCCCAGTTCATTTTATAATAGGAGAATACTTAATTCTAACTTTACTATTATTATTGATAACATACCTAATAGCTCAAATAATTTCTTATAATATATTAAACTCTAAACCAATACCTTTTTTAAATATCTTATCCATTCCACTAATTATTATAATATACATAGTATTCAAATATTTCACCTTTAACCCCCCACAAAACTATTTCTTCTACGATACAATTACTAACTCTTACGGAATACAAAAATAACGTATCAAATCAAAATTGACACGTTATTTTTTAAACATTCTCCATTAACTTTTTAGCCGTACGAACCATCTGAGCAGAATACCCCATCTCATTATCATACCAAGCTACTACTTTCACTAATTGCTTACCATCTACTTCTACAACATCAGTTAATCTTCCATCTACTGTTGCACCACAAGTAGAAGAAATAATATCACTAGAAACAATTGGATCATCAGTATAATGCAAAGTCTCATTAACAGCACCCTTAAATACTTCATTAATTTCTTCTATAGAAGTATTTTGTTTTAATTCTAACGTCAAATCAACTAAACTTCCATCACTAACTGGAACCCTCATAGCACTCCCCTTTAATTTACCATCTAATTCAGGAATAACCTTCCCAATTGCACTAGCAGCCCCTGTAGAACTAGGTACAATATTCATAGCACAAGCTCTACCTCGCCTTGAAGCAATTCCTTTTTTATGAGCAACATCTAAAGTAACTTGATCATTCGTATAAGCATGAATCGTCGTCATATATCCTTTAACAATTCCAAAATGATCTTGAAGTACTTTTAATACCGGTGCCAAACAATTAGTTGTACAACTAGCTGCCGAAATAATTTCTTCACTACCATCTAATATATCATCATTCACATGATAAACAATAGTCTTCAAGTCCCCCTTAGCAGGTGCTGATATAATTACCTTCTTTGCACCTGCTTCTATATGACAATAAGCTTTCTCCTTATCCACAAACTTACCAGTACATTCAAATACTAAATCAATTCCTAACTCCCCCCATGGTAATTTCTTAGGATCCATTTCACTATAAACCAGAACTCGTCTATCTCCAATAATAATTGCCTCTTCATCATAAGTAATCTCATCAGGACGATAAACTCTATGATTAGTATCATATTTAAGCAAATAGGCTAACTGCTCACTATCTGTTAAATCATTAATAGCAACTACTTCTAATTCCGGATCTTCTTCCATAATTCGAAATACTAATCTTCCTATTCTACCAAAACCATTTATTGCTATTTTTCTCATCTTTTCCCTCCTACTATTAGTTTAACAAAATAATCAAATATTATCAATATTATAATCATCTAAACGTAACCAAATTTAATGAAAAAGAATAAAATAAAAATGATTGAAGGAGGAAAAATGAAAAAATTAATAATTTCATGCTTAATACTAATCATTCTAGTGATTGGTATCATCTTTGGTACAAAAAACTGGAAAGATAAAAAAGATAATGATAACTTAACACACGTAACCGTTGCAGAAGTAACTCATAGTATCTTTTATGCTCCCCAATACCTAGCGGATTCATTAGGATACTTTGAAGAAGAAGGACTAGACGTAGAAATCACTCTAACAGCAGGTGCTGACGCCGTTATGGCAGCCGTATTATCAAAAGACGCAGATATTGGCTTATGTGGAACCGAAGCAACAATCTAGGTTGTTGCCAAAAAAAGAAAAAAGCTTTATTTCTAAAGCTAATCTATAACAAACAACAACACCGCAGAACCAATTAATAATAAAGCTGAAAAGATAAACAAAATAACTGGAAAACTAATAAACCCAGCCTTTTTAGTTGGTTCCAACCCCGGTTTTGTTAAAGTTCGAACAGCAGGTTTCACATAAACATTATCTCTAGCATAATTGATACTCTTATAATCACCAATAACTCCAATCACTTTCCCATCTTTTAATAATGTATTATCTTGATAATTTGGCATATAACCATTCTGACCTACTCTACCAACTAATTGACCATCTTTCATATAAATATTATATTCTTCATCAAGAAAATACTCTTGTTCAACACTCCTTTGTTGCTCATCTTCATCTTCTAATTGAACATCTTTATCATAATCAGAACCTACACTAGAAGAACTAGCACTAGATTGAACCGTACCAGTAGAAGAAATAGAAGAATGCACAATCCCTGGATGAACAACTTGAAACTCGTCAGAATTCTTTTCTACCGCTGAAAAAGAATTAGAATTAGACGGATTATTTTGAACAATTCCTAATTGAGAATTTACTTTTCCATCTTCTCTCTGTGCCTCTTCTTTCGCAACTTGTCCCCTCTGATCGTAAGATACCTGATCACTAGAAGACTCTAAACGATAAGCAGTACGACCAACAGTAACTAACCTAGTCAAATATTGATCTAGTTCCCCCTTAGACATTCCAACTATTTTTTGCATTTCAACAGAATCATTCATTAATTCAGCCAATTTTTTTTGTTTTAATTCTTCTAAACTAAGTGAATCATTATTTTCATAAACAGTATCCCCTTCAACCATATATTTTTTTATCTGTCCCTGATCATTCGTACGAATGGTTTTACTACCAACAGATTCCAACTCTTGATTAGGTTGTTTCATTTCCTCTAATTTCTGTTCCACTTTCTGATTAATATTACGGATTTGATAAGGAATCCTAAACTCTTTTCCAAGTGCCTCTGCAACTTGACGTTCCTGTTCATTACCTATCACGAATTGAATAGAAACTGACTTATTTTTTAATATTTCTTCCGTAAATATCTTCATAGCACTATAAAGATCATTATAATTACTCAATCTATCTAAAGACAAAACAACCATACCATCCTTCAAAGAAACATTTCCATAATTTTGATTGAAAACCACCATAATTTCCCGATCTGCTTGACTTCCTTTATTTCTCCAATAAAGAAATCTTTTGTTATCATTATCAAAATAAACTCTATGCAAATCATAGATACTAGGAATTAATTCACTCTTATAAGTCATTTTTATCACCACTACCCTTTCTCACATGAACAATATTTTTAACATTCTCATCAATTAATCGTTCATTATATCCATTATAATTAGCAAAATTTTTAAATTCCCCCGTTACTTCACTTTGTACTTTCTCCTCATCATGATCCAAATAAACATTATCCCGAATATCATAATCAGAATATTCTTTACTAACCAAATTTTGTTTAAAGGAATTCCCTCTACTAAAATACTCTTCTTTTTCTAAAATCTTACCATCTAAATTTAAAGAAGAACAAACTTTTTCTATTGAATCTTTCCAAGAGTCATCCATCATAATAAAAAAATATTCTAAATTACTAAATTCTAAATTCAATATAGAAACAATTTCTAAAAGTTCCGTAACATTATCTAAAAACATATAAATACTATTCTCTAAAAAACTAAAATCTTGATTACATTTACCAACTACAAAATAAACTTTATCTACATAAACATTACCTTTTTTTTCATAGTAACAATACTTATTTATTCCTTCTACCACAATATAATAAAGATCATAATTAGAAGCAACATCTTTCTGAATCACATAATTTCTCAAAACATCACCCTCTATCATATTAATTATAACACCTCTTAATCAGCAAGTAAAATAAATTAACCAAAAAAATGACAATTATTGACAAATTACATCTAATTTAACTATCTCTCCAGGAGTCACAAAAACTTTTTTTATAAGATAAATTCGACTAATTCTATCCAACAAATTACCAGATAAGCTACAACACTTATAACAAACAAAATAATGATAACATTTATCTTTATATTTTTTTCTCTTATGAATAAACTTTACTCCATGAAGAGTACAAAAAATCTTATCATCATAATCACAGTTACCATCATATTTTTTTTCTTTTCTACTCCTTTTCTCAATAATATCTTGAACTTTATCCCAAATCTCCTCGTCCACAATAGGAGGAACTTTAGAATAATCTTTATACACAATCCAATCCTTCTTATCAATATTTTTTCTCTTATTATTTTTATAATCAATCACAATACTTTTTCTTCCACAATAATATCCTTTATATTTATAATTAGTAAGAACTCTTTTAATCCGAGTACTATCATAAGTGGTATGAAATTCTTGATTAATCATTCTACTAAGTTCACTATAACAATAATTCTCGGTAGAAAATAAAGAAAAAATTCTCCGAACAATCCTAGCCTCCTCTTCATAAATAACTAATTTTCCATGATCTTTCTGGTACCCTAACAAATTATGATTCCCCAAAACCACTCCTCTATCAATAGACTGCTTTAATCCAAACCTAACACTTTCTGATAACTTACGAAGTTCATCTTGCGCAATACTTGCCATCAAAGTAAGTCGAAACTCACTATCACTATAAAAAGTATTAATATTATCATTGATAAACATCACACCAATTCCTAATTGAAGTAACAAATTCGTATAATAAATACTATCTATAGTATTTCTAGCAAATCTTGAAACGCTTTTAGTTAAAATTAAATCAAAACAATGTGCTTCCCCATCATGAATCATTTGAATAAAATTTTCTCTTTTATGAACTTCTTTTCCGCTAATTCCCTCATCTACATACCCTTTGACTAATTTCCAATTAGAAATAGTAGCAATATAATGAATAAAATAATCCACCTGATTAACAATACTAGTAGCCTGCAACTCATGATCCGTACTAACCCTAGCATAATAACAAACTCTTAATGGAAGTTCATAAATAGTTTTACCATTATGAAGTTCTTGCCTAATATCCATCCACATCACCTAATATTAAATATGAACAAAAAAAAAGAATATGTAATTAATACAATCTCATTGGATTAACTGCATATCCTCCTTTGAAAGGTTCTCCTATATATAAACAAAAATGCAAATGCGTCCCCAAAAATGGTGCACTACTAGTAGGAACAGGCGACACATTTCCTGTATTCCCCATCGTACCAATTACCTGTCCCCGAGATACTACATCACCAACCGATACACGAATGTCTTTAAGATGCATATAAACAGTATAATAATTACTACTATTATGATTAACTACAACGTAGTTACCACCCCGACCATTACAATATAAATCACCTACTACACAGCCACCCATCACACTAGTAACAACACCATTATTAGCCGCATAAATATTAGAACCATTCCCACTATAACTATAAATATCAAGTGCTTTATGAGAAGAACTATAATAAGTAGTAATCGTATAATTACCATCCGTAGGCCAAGCCCAATAATCCATAGAAGCCACATTACTTAATAAAGTAGGACTCACATTAGAAGTACTATCTACAATATCATTATAAACAATTTTATTATAATCAACATTAAGAATACTAACCTCATCAACAATAAAATTATCATCATAACGAATCAAAAAAGAATTCAAATTCTCATCATCCATAAATAAAACAATCAAAACCAAAACCACAACACTAGTAATAAGCAACATATTAATTTTCATACCAAAACGATGATTCATCACAAATCCCCCCAAAATTAGATATTATTCTACCCGCTTTCTAAAGAAAAGTCAACCCAATAAAAATGTAAATCTCCCACCTTTAATCTAACAGCTATCTTTTATTACCATATTTTTTATTTTTATAATAAATATCCCACCTCTTAGTAGGAATAACCATCATCTTCATAATAGCCTGATTTTTATCTTGTTCAATCAAAACTTCCATTACCTTCGATAAAGTACTTTTATTAATTAAATACTCATATTGAGTAGGAGAATAACTCATATTTTCTGCTAAAAACAATCCTTCACTCCAATCTGCAGGAATAAAGTATTGAATCTCAATATTACATAATTTTCCATCAACCAACTTTTTACCAAAATAACTAGTTTTTTCTAATAAAGAAGTACTAGTAAATCCCTCTTCATATACATATTTTTCTTTCATATAAATAAGCTGTTCCAACGTAGAAATACCATATTTAGAAAAAGCTTCAATATCAACACCTCGATAAGTAATAAAATTTACTCCAACAGCAGAACTTTTCTCTATGATTTTACTGATTCTATCAGCCAATAAATAATATTTATTACTCAATTGATTCGTTAAAAGTCCATTTTGTTCATAAGTCCAATTTCCCCTCAAAATTGCATTAATCTCTCGAAAATGATATCCAGTATAACACCTTAAATCCAATAAATCAGATTCCTTAATTTTTTCCAAAATATCATTTTTTTGTTTTCTAAATAAAATATCAATCTGTTCTAAAGTATCAATACCATAAAACTTTTCCAAATAAGTATTTTGAACATAATCTTCCAACTCTTCTCTCATTTCTTTACTTATATAACGAAAAATAAAATTTGCAATTCTAGATTCCCCAAGTTCCATAAACACACTAATAGATAAAACTTTGGCACAATCACCAACATCATATTTTTATACCTTACATAAAAATTTTTATTTCTATAAAAAACTTACTAAAAATTTCTTTATCTGTAAAATAAACAAAAAAAGATAATCTATTAAACTCCTCTCTTCAAAAATTTATTTTAAATTCATAATTCCACAACTACAACCTAATAACAACTTTTTAATATCACCTCAACAAGAATCAAATTTTAATAACTATCTCTAACATAAGTCTACCAGTTTTCTAAATATAATCAAGACTATTATTAATTTTTTTCGAAAAAAGCAACAACCTATGTCTATAACAAAGGAGAAAAAGATTATGCTATGACTTTTGCTGGATTAACTAAACGTGATGGATCATTTATTGTATCAAGAACCCCAATAGAAAACTTTACTTTAAATGATTTAAAAGGAAAATACATCATAGGTGGAAGAAAAGGTGGTATGCCAGAAATGACTTTAGAGTATACTTTAAAAGAACACGGTATTAATCCCAAAGAAGATTTAACTATAGACACATCCATTGCCTTTTCTGCTATGTCAGGAGCATTTATTGGTGGCACTGGTGACTTTGTAACTCTATTTGAACCAAACGCCCTACAACTTCAAAAACAAGGACTAGGATACATTGTAGCCTACCTAGGAGAATTAGGTGGAGAAGTACCATATACTGCTTATAACGCAAGAAAAAGCTACATAGAAAAGAATCCCGAAATAATTGAAGGCTTTACCAAAGCAATCGATAAAGCTCTAAAATATGTAGAAAAAGAAGATGCAGAAACAATCGCTAATCAAATTATAGACTATTTCCCAGATACCGCCATAAACGATCTAATCACTATAGTAAAAGAATACAAAGAAGGCGATGCGTGGAAATCAAATATAACCATCAATGAAACAGAATGGAAACATATTCAAGATATCATCATTGAAGCTGGAGAATTAAGTTCTTACGCCCCATACAATGACTTAATTTATACCAAATATTTCAAAAACTATGAATAACCCCATTTTAACAATTAAAAATTTATCCAAAACTTATTATACAAAAGAAAAAGAAATATTAGCTATCAACGATCTTTCTCTAACCATCAATGAAAATTCCATTACAGCAATTGTAGGACCATCTGGTTGTGGAAAATCAACACTTTTAAATATCATAGGAAATCTAGAGGAAAAAACATCAGGAAAAATTATATTCAATAAAAATAAAATCGGTTATATGTTTCAAAATGATTGTCTTTTTCCATGGCTAACAATTCTAGATAATTGCTTATTAGGATTAAAAATTGAAAAAAAATTAACCAAAGAAAAAAAAGAATATGTAATAAATCTATTAACAAATTATGGATTAAAAGATTTTATTTATTCTTATCCTAATAATTTATCAGGTGGAATGAGACAAAGAGTTGCCCTAATTAGAACATTAGCAACTTCCCCAGATCTTCTTCTTCTAGATGAACCATTTTCAGCACTAGATTTTGAAACAAGACAATTAGTATCAGATGATGTTTACAAAATTATAAAAAAAGAACATAAAACAACAATCATAATAACACATGACATCGAAGAAGCTATCGCTATCGCTGATACTGTAATCGTCCTATCCTCAAGACCAGCAAAAATAAAAAAAATATTTAACATTCAACTAACGGATGCCAAAACTCCAACCCATAATAGAACCTGTAAAGAATTTAATGACTATTATAAAAAAATATGGCAGGTGTTTGATCATGAAATCTGATGGCTATAAAAAATTTCTATCAAATCAAAAAAAAACAAAATGCTTAATCCTAATTACTCAATTATTTACCCTAATATTTTTAATTCTTTTTTGGCAATTTCTAGCCAATCATAATCTAATCAATACATTCATCACTTCATCACCCAAACAAGTATTAAAAACTATCATAAACCTTTATCAAAGCAATAACCTATTTCACCACATATGGATAACAACTTACGAAACAATCATCAGTTTCTCCCTAGGAACATTAATAGGAATCATAATTGCTATTATTCTATGGTACAATGAATTCTTATACAAAGTAATCGATCCCTACTTAACAATCATAAATTCTCTTCCCAAAGTATCATTAGGACCTATTTTAATTATTTGGGTAGGAGCCAACATAAAATCCATTATAGTAATGGCACTACTAATATCAGTCATTATTACAATTATCACGGTCTATAATGGATTCTCATCTACCGATATTAATAAAATAAAATTATTAAAAACATTCAATGCTAATAAAATTCAAATTCTAAAATATTTAATTCTTCCTAGTAACTATCCAACTATTATAAGCAGTTTAAAAATAAATATCAGCATGTCATTAATCGGACTATTACCCCCAGTGGGAGAAAATTTTATTGTCTAGTAAATATTGTAGTAAATATTGATTTCGTTATCGTTAACTACAACTTTATCAATTAAATGTTCAATAATTCTTCTTTGTTCATCAAAATCCATATCAAACCAAGTTGCTTTTAAATTAGTTATCATATTTAAAGATACTTTGTTATCTTTTTCTTTTTTATCTGATGATAATAGTTTTTCTTCTATTTGTTCTTTTTCACGCTCTAATTCAGTTATTTTTTTATTAGTTTCATCTACTGCAATACCACTTGCTATAAAATTTAATAGATTATTAATTTGTTTTTTTATTTCTTCTAGTCTTGCTTTTAACTCGTTTTTAACATTAACACTTGCTATATTAAAAGTCTTTTTAAATAAATCTATATCTAAACTCATTTTAAATAATTCTTCTAATACAGCATCTTCAACTTCAAAAGTGTCCCATCTTTTGTTTTTACAATTAGGGTCTTTTATATATTTGGGTTTACTTTTTTGTTGTGAATAACAATACATAATTAATCTTTTACCCCATTTTTGATATCTATACTTTGCTCCACAATGTCCACAATAAACTTTACCAGATAATAAATAATGTCTTTCATATTTTTCTCGACTTCTTACTTTATTTACTCTTAAAATTTCTTCATATAGTTCATCAGATACTACTGCTTCATGTTGTCCTTCAAATACTTCATCTCTATATGGTACTTTACCAGTATTTGTAATAGATAAAATTCTTGTTTCAACAAGTGATTCATCCATTCCAACAATATCCCCAATAGCATTAAAACTTTTTCCACTAATATATAATGAAATCATTTTATGAAGCAATTCTACTTGTTCTGGTATTGGTACTAATGTACCTGTATTTCGGTCATATCTATAAGGAAAAGGTATTTTACCTCCACCTCGCCAAAGTCCTGCTTCTGCACGTTTTTTAAGGCCTATACGAGTTCTTTCTAATATAGTTTCTCTTTCTAATTGGGCAAATACTGATAATACACCAATCATTGCTTTCCCAAATGGAGATGATGTATCAAAGTTTTCTCTCATTGAAATAAAACTTACATCATATTTATTAAATACTTCTTCAATTAAATATAAAGTGTCTCTTTGACTTCTTGAAATTCTATCT
>JALEZJ010000054.1 GCA_022772985.1 Erysipelotrichaceae bacterium
TTTCACCTCTTTTCATTTACTATATAATATCACTTTTTTATTTAAATTTCAACATATTTTACTATTTTAAATGGATATGAGTTAAATAATCTGGGGAAAAAATAGGTCAAGTGAAAAAGTAAATTCTATTTGGAAAAAGTAATTTCTAGTTACCGATAAAATGCTATTTAAAAGTAAAAAATAAGGGTAAAAGTATTGATTTTATCCTTATTTTTGTGTAAAATAAAGATATAGAGAAGAAAAATGAGCGAGTTTAAGCGAGTGAATTTAACCTAATTTTTTGAAGTGTAAGATTAAGTTCTATTCACTTGATAGTAATTGCAACAGCAATTTATGAAGTTACTCGTAGATGCTTCTTAAAAGTAATTTATTTATTTTAGAAGATATGGTTGTAGTGTGACCATATCTTTATCTATCTTTTGTATATTTAATTTATCTAATGTTTCCTTACCATAAAAGAATTCAAATGCTTCATAAGGTGTTTTTCCTCCTAAGGATTCTCTTGGTACAGAATTTATATGGGAAAACATTAAATTTATTTTTTCTTGTGTTAAATCTTTCATACTTTTCTTTTTTAAAATAATGTCTCTTATAAATTCATGATTATTTTCTACATGAGGTTTTTGACTTGGAGTTTGAGCATCACAATAGAAAATATTACTTCTAATTTCACCTGTTTCATGATTTATTTCAAATAGCTGTGGTTTTGCAAATTCAGAACCTCTATCTGTTAATAATAAACCAAATAATTTATGATACATATCATCAGGTAAAATATCTTGAAAGTAATTTAATGAATTAGACATTTCCTCTGCTGTTTTCTGATGCTTTAGGAGACCTATCATCAATCCTGTATTCTCAAATATAAAAGTTTGAAGATATGGACCTTCTTGATGATTATAAACAGTATCCATTTCAGTTGTAGGAGAATATGGATTATTCTTAACAAATGCTAGATAATCCTCATATTTCCTACCAGTGTAATCAGCAGGTTCTGCTCTTTTCTTAAGTTTTTTCTTACTAATTTTTCTTTTTACTTTTCTTCTAAGTTCAAGATTTGTAACACCCCAATCTTTAAATAATCCCATTTCAATATATGTATAAATAGTTTTCTCACATTGAGTTATTTCAGGATGATTTTCTAAAATTGTATAAACAGATTGTCCTTGTTTTATTAAAGGGCAAATAATATGAGCTAAATCAAAAAGTTCAGTAGTATTTAAATTAACCCCCTCACGTGAGTCTTTTAAAGTGTACTCATAATTTTTTTGAGCTACATTAGCATAATAAAAATATTTAGCTTTTTTACAACTTTTGATTTCAGGACAATTATTACAAGCACCTATAAAACGATCTCTTCTAAAACAAGGAATTTCTTCAAAGTCTCTACACTTAGAGGTACAAATTTTACACTCATTAAAATGCCTACACATCCAAGGAGAATCATCAATTTGAGAATATCTACGTTTTCTGTTGTTTTTAATTTCTTTACCAATAGTTGATTGAGACTTATTTAATTCTTTAGCAGTTTCAAATTTTCTTAATCCTTTGTTTATGTTGTTTTCAATGGTTTTTCTCTCTTCAAGAGAAAGGTGTTTTCCTTTCATATATATCATTGCTCCTTATTATTATTTTTTTGTAACTAAGGCGTCTAAGCACAAAAGTGTTAGACACCTTAACAAAATTATAAAATATCATCAAATTGTCAATTACCAAAATGGCATAAAGAAGTTAATTCTTCGAAGCAAAGTCATTTTATACATTTTCTTCATGGACAATTTTTAAATAATTCAATAAAAGAAGCATCTACAACCTTAATTATACCAAATTTTATTTAATCTTACAATAAGCCATAATGTAAAACGAATTTCTAATTATAATTTTCCAAATAGAATTTACTTTTTCACTTGACTCAATTTATAAAAAAATGAAAATATTGAAAAAGTACTTGACAAATGTATACTTTTTGATGTAAAATATAATATGTATTTTAAATGGTGGATGTGGCGTAGCTGGTTAACGCGCCAGTTTGTGGCACTGGAGACCGTGGGTTCGAATCCCATCTTCCACCCCATTTAAATTAACATCAATAAGTACAAGCATAAATTTAATATTGGGCCGTAGCCAAGCGGTAAGGCACTAGACTTTGACTCTAGCATGCGTGTGTTCGAATCCCACCGGCCCAGCCAAATTTTTATA
>JALEZJ010000065.1 GCA_022772985.1 Erysipelotrichaceae bacterium
ATAAATAATATCTAAATTATCATTTATTTGTTTAATATCATTAGTTAATATTTCTAACTCTTTTTTATTATTAATTTTATTTTCTCCAATTAAATTATTTAAAATATTATTTTTAATTTTATCTTTATTAATATAACTTAAACACATATTAGTTAATGATTTAATTATAATTTTTTCTAATTCATCATAATTATTTGAATGCGTTGTACATAATCTTTGTTTCATATAAGTTCTATAATAATTACAAATAGTATAACACCTATTATCTTTTTTTCTTCTTGCTTGTATTGAAATTCTATGACCACAATCACCACAATATAAAAGTCCATCTAATAAATGATTTTCTTTTTTTTCATTTCTTCCTACATTTTTTGGAATTCTTTTTTGTACTTCATAAAAAGTTTCTTTATCGATGATTGGTTCATGAGTATTTTTTACAATAATATAATCTTTAGGATTATTTCTAATAACCTTTTTAACTTTATAATTTACCTTACTTCTTCTATTTTGTACCATATCTCCTATATATATTTGATTAGTTAAAATATCTCTTATTGTTTTAGAATGCCATTCTCCATATTTTAAGTTATAATTGCTTTTCCACTCAAAATTATAGTATTGTGCTGGTGTTTTTATCCCTTCATTAGTTAATTGTTTTGCTATTTTAAAAAATGATAATCCTTCTAAACACATATCAAATATTCTTTTAACTACAAATGCTTGTTCTTCAGTTATTACTAAATGATTTTTATCATTAGGATCTTGTATATACCCAAACGGAGTTCTACCACCAACAAACTTCCCTTCTTTTTGTTTTGCTCTTAAACTTGATTTAATTTTTTTAGAAATATCTTTAGCATACATATCATTCATAATTGCCTTAAATGGTGCTATATCATTATTAGAATTGTCTAAAAATGTATCTATATTATCAGTAACTGCTATATACCTAACATTATGCTCTGGAAAATATTTTTCTATTAAATTACCAGTACCAATATAATCTCTACCTAATCTTGACATATCTTTAGTAATAACCATGTTAACTCTACATAATTCAATATCATTTAATAACCTATTGAAATCTGGTCTATCAAAATTAGTTCCACTATATCCATCATCAATATAAATATCATAAACTCTTAAATTATTCTCTTTAACATATTGAAGTAATAAACTCTTTTGATTTGTAATACTCTCGCTTTCATACACTTTATCATCATCTTCACGAGATAATCTTATATAAATACCAACATTATATATCTTATTTACACTCCCTAACAATTCTTACCTCCTTCTAGAGATAAATAAGTACATAATGATGTTACCTCTCTTTTATCATTTTTACAAATCATCTGAATATATTTTTTTATTTCTTTATTTAAAACATTTATTAAGATATCATTTATATCTTTTTCATTATAAAAAATAAAATTTATTTTGTACTTATCCATAAATTTTGTACACCTCACTTAAATTTATGGATAAATAACTAGTTTTAGTAATACTAAATTGTGTAAATATCAAAATATACATTAATTTAGTATTACTTATAGGTATTCACCCCTTTATAAATTTTCTTTTCAAAACTCATATACATCATCTCCTTTCGCGATACATGCTAGCTCATTAATTAATATTTGTCAAATCATATTTCCCTAATTATTTAATTTAATCATCCTAACTTTAATTAATTTTTAATGAATCTACACAAGCAGGATAAGATAATGACCCCATAACCTTAAAAGAACCCTTATTGTATAATGGTTCGTTATGGGGTCATTCTTATTTTGCACTGACAAAATTCATCCTACTTTGTAGGTTGATATAAAGGAAAAAATCTTATTTTATAAGAGACTAAGGCAAATAAAAAGCATCCTACATTTAATAAATCAATTATTTTTGTAGGATGCTTATTTTTTTAATTATCTTCTTCTATTTAAAAATAAAGTATTTCTTCACACATTTTTTCGTATAAATCTTGTTCATGACTGATAGTATCTATTAAAAACATTTTATCATTTTCATATTCTTTTAAACCTCTCATATAATAAGGTTTATCATCATCTAATACAATAAATGGCATGATGTTATTTCTTAAGCATTCTTTAAACATTATAATTCTACCTACACGACCATTTCCATCTCCAAATGGATGTATTCTTTCAAACTTAAAATGAAAATCAACTATATCTTCTAAAGTAATATTAGTTTTTGAATTATAGTCATTTAATAAATCCTCTATTTCTTTTTCTACATCTTCTGGAGCTGTAGTATTAATAACATTAACAACACCTATTATATTAGGAACAACTTTAAATCCACCAACATTATATCTAGGATTTTCTTCATCACTAGTATTTCTTTTTAATATCTTATTCATTTCAATTATCATTTCTTTTGTTAGTAATTCATCTACATTATCTAACATATAATCAAATAATTTGAAATGATTTTTAGATTCAGTTAAATCATCTAGTTTAATTGAATCATCACTTTTAGGAATAAAAGAAGATGTATCAAATATCGCTTCAGGCTGTTCACTAGTTAATCTACTACCTTCAATTTTATTTGAATTATAAGCAAAATTAACTTGTGAATATTGATATATATTCCCTTTAAATTTAGATTTTTTTTGTTTAATTAATTCATTTTTAATCTTATTTATTTTCATATGGTATCACCTCGCTTAAAATTTATTTTTTTCTATATAATTCTTTGCTACATCATATCCTTTAGCACCAATAGAAAGTACTCCTATTGTTGCTAAAACACCAACACCAAAATTAACCGCTATTCCCCAATTAAATTTTCTATTATCTTCATCTATCTTTATAGCATTTTCTCTCAATTCTTTATTATTTATCATATTGTCGTCATATTTCTTCTTAGCTTCTTCAACCAGTTTTTCTAACTTATTATAAATTAATTTTCTTTCTTCTTCTGAGGTTGATTTATCTAATGCTTTCTCATAAGCCTCTATTTCTTTTTGTATTATTTCACGAAAATCATTAGATAAATGTTCATTAGTATCTAATTCTTTTTTTAATACAGAATACAACTCTTTTGTATTTTTTGCATTGTTGTCCATTACATTTTCAAAAGTATGCCGTACTTCTTTAATTCCTTCTCTCTTTATTAGTTCTTCTTTCATAAATTCACCTTACTTTTTATAATTTATAAGTTTAATAGTTCTTTTTTCTTTGTTTGAAATTCTTCTTCCGTTATAATTCCCTCATCTAATAATTGCTTATATTTTCTAATTTCTTCAAATCGATCATTTTCATTTGTTGATTTTTCTACTACCTTTTGAGCACTTTGCTTAATTTCTATATCTTTTTTGTTAGATATATTTTCAATTTTTTCATCTATTATTTTCTTAATATTTTCTACTCTTTGCTTTATTTTTTTACTTTCAAACGGAATTGAATTATTGAAAAAGAAATAATCACATTCATATATATCATTTGAATTGATACCAATTGGAACAAACTTTAAATATCCATTAGCAGTATTTGCTTTGCTAAAAGTATCAACTAAACAATAATTATTGAATAATAGTTTCTTATCTCCAACTTTAATTATTTTTTCTAGTTTCTTTTCTCTTACTCTTTCTTTTTTTTCTTCTTTCTGTTCTTTAGCAGATTGTTTCAAACCAGCAGACATGGCAACACCTATTCCAGTCTTAATTAAACCACCCTTTAATACACCTTTTGCTAATTGTAATTTATCTTCTGCAGTCAAAACTTCATCGTCATCGTCGTCATCATCAAATTGATAAAACATATTAGTTAAAGATATTTTTGCATTATCGTTTTTTGTGCTTATAATACAATAATTTTCAAAAATTTTTAAAATTTGACCCGCTTTACCATTAATCGAAGTCACGAAACCTTCCTTTTCATATTCTTCAAAAAACATATTTATATCATTAATTATATTTTCAGACAAATTGTTTGCTTTTGCTAAACTTAATGCATTACTCTTTTTCTCTAGTAAATCTTCAATAGATGTAAAATCCCTTTTATTCCATAATGATGCATTGATTAACGAATCACATTTTTTACATAATACTACTTTTCCAAAGCAAGTTTTCATTATAAGTGTTTTACCACAAATTGAACATTTTTCCATTTTTCTACCTCTTTTCTAATAACTTTTAATTATTTTAAAAGTTATTGCATAATAGACTTTGTTTTTTTCACGAAATTACTAATTTGTAATTTATCAATTCCTTCATATCAATTATACCACGCAAAAAGACATTTCTTATCAAAATGCCTTTAATTTGTACTTATTTTCTCTCAAATGTTTTGATCTATCATAAATTATCACTCATGTGGTACTTCATGAACAAACGTTCTATTTACGATTCTCTCTCTTCCTGGCTCAATGATTGGACTCATAATACTTCCCATCTGAGGTTGCATAGGCATAGCATAGCCTTCCATTTCATTATAATTCATATTATCATTCATATTGGCATTCACATTCTGATTTGTATTAGTAATATTAATATCCACATCATCACGTCTCATATTGTCATTAAAAAACATATTTCTCTTTCCTCCTATCTACTCTATATTATGACAAATATAAAAATTGACTTAATATAAACAACTAGAAAACATTTTAAAATAAACAAATTATTTTGCCTTATGATCAAAATTATAAATCTCCTTAGAAATAACATTACTCGATTTTAATTTTAATTCTCGATTCAAATAATCATATTAAGTTCCCGGTGTAATAATTCCATTAATACTTAGAATATCCATACCACTTTTCCCAATAATATCATCTGCTAAAAAACAACAATTAGTACCCATGACAAAATAAGTACGATACTTTCCCTTCTTAAATTTATAAAACTTTGCTTTAGTTTTCTTATATAATTTTGCAGCGTAACTATTTCCATTATTATATTGTTGATCCTCTCGATAATCCCAATAAATTGTATTAGAACATAACTCCTCTATCCTCTTTCGAACTCTATTTTTCTGTTTTTCTGTCAAAGAAATACCAAAGTCAAAAACTGTTTTCTTACTATTATCAATACAAAAATTAATATATTCATTTTTACTTTTCGTAAGAAAAAGCACACCATCACCAAAAACATCATGAAACCTTCTAGACCCCTCATCATAATTACCATAAGAAATAACTTGACCATCAAAATAAATATCAATATGCCCCATTCGATTAACTCCCCGATTAGAAGTATGAATCAAAATATCCAAATCACTTCTTCGATTATCCTTTTCAAAAAAATAATTAGTAGTTTTATGAACTTCCAAATTACGATTAATCTCCAACATAACAGAATAAGGAATTAACGCCTCTACAATTTTAGGTAATGTAATTCTAATTTTTCTTTTAAATTTATTCTTTGTTCGAACTGGTAAAATTTGCACAATAAAATCAGAAACATAATATATACCAAGTAATATAGTATAAATAGCAAAACAACTAACAAAAGTATCTAACTTTGTAACAGGAGCCATCATAATAGGAATTGCAATTCCTAAATAAATAACCCCTAAAAGAAATCGACTAATCTGAATAAATTCACCATTATTTATCTCAATCAAACACATTACAAACTGTGCAGCTCCAATAACCAATAAATAAACAGAAAATAAAATAGGAACTATTCCATAAAAAAAATCAGGAATCAATATAAAAGTAAAACAAACACCTAAATGAAATAAACACGAAACATAAACAGAATTTTTCTTCTTTATATTTTGCTTACGAAAAAAGAAACGAACCATATCCAAAAAAGCTCGAATAAATAATACTAATACTACAATACTAACCATAGATCGATAAATTCGATTCTTACCCACAAATAGAACAATAGAAAGCACAATTAAAAAAATCCCCATCACTAAAGAACTAGTAGAATCATAATACTTCTCCTTCATCTCAATCAAACTCCTACCTCAATACCTCAACTAAAAATATCTATATATTATTATACACCATTTTTTCAATAAGTTCTAACCTTCTAAGTACTTTCCAATAAAAAAGAAAAAAACTAAAGAAATTCATCCAAAAGTTTTTAACACACCAATTTTTACTATCAAAAAATTACTTCTCTTTCTTTAATACTCTCCTAACAGGAATAAAAATATGAATCTTATCCTCATCCTCTAACAAAAATAACCTACCTTCTACTACATTACCACTTTCTAACCCATTAATTTACATTCTAACCTGTTTCAATACTTGAATTTGATCTTCTTTATCCAACAAAGCACAATAATGACTAATTTCTCTTCATTCGAATAATTATCTAAATTCCCTCTTTTATTTCTAGAGCTCCTTGTAAATTTAAACAACCCCTAAAAACAAAACTTATTATAACATAACACTAAACTATTTAATAATATGAAGCTTCCTCATCAAGTATTTAGCATTTGTACTAACACATTTCCCTTTCCTAAGCTTATAATCAAAAATAATTTTATCACCTTGATAATCCTCTTTCACGTGATAATTATGAATTCTTTTTTCTTCACACAATTCAAAATCATGTGTTGTAATAAAAGCAATTGTCCTCTTAGTATGAAACTTCTTAATAACTTCTCTTGCTCCATAGATACGATCTTGATAATTAGTACCTTTAAATATTTCATCAATCAAAACTAACATATTCCCCTTATCCACATATTGAACCATTTCTTGAATTCGAAGAAGTTCACCATAAAAAGTAGAAATCCCCTTCTTAATATCATCCCTAACAGAAATAGAAGTAAATAATTTAAAATAACTAGATTGAAACTTCTTAGCACAAACATAACAACCAGCATTCATTAAAATCAAATTAATACCAATCGTTCTAAGCAAAGTAGATTTTCCACCCATATTAGAACCCGTAATAATATAAACACCATCTTTTCCTTCAAAATCATTCCCAACACATACATCCTCATCTAACAAAGGATGCTTAAGATCTAAAAAATTTAATGTTACTTCCTCACTATAACTAGGCACACACTTATGATTCTTAACAATTCCCAAACTAGCCAAACTAACCATCGCCTCTAACTGTTCAATATCACAAATACTATCCTTCAAATCACCTAAAGAAGAATCTAAAAATAAAGAAAAACGATATAACAAAATAAGATTAAAACAAAAAAATCCATTAAAGAAAAAATTAGCTAATAAATTATTTCTTAAACTATTCATACTATCTATTTTACTTAACCTAATAATATCAATTTTTCCCTTCTCAATCCTATTCCAAATATTTTTTAATTTCAAAGAAGAAAATTTCTCCTTTAAAATACAATCCATAACCCCACTTAATTTTCCATAATTATAAACCGTCTTCTCCAAACAAGAAAAATCATCTTTAAAAATATAACTATACATAAAAGATAACATATAATTAAAGAAAAACATTCCATAAAAATAAGAAAAAGAAAGAAATCCAAAACATCCCAATAGAAAAAACAACCAACAACAACAACTAGCTACTATCCCAATGAAAAAGTCTCTCTTTCTAGAACCAACTCCTCTATCCAAATAAGAAAAATCATGACTCAAATGAATTTTCTTTTGATCATAATATCTAATAGCAATCTGAAACTCAACATCAAACTGTATTTTATTAGTAAGCTCTAAAATAGCATCTTGCTCTAATTTCAACGTCTTACTATCCAGTTCAATATTAGACAATTTATAAAAAAGTCTCTCTCTTCCACCTAAAGTTTTACAAATACTTAAAAATTGAAATAAAGAACCATTCCCCAATACATCTAAATCCGAAAAAATAAGAGACTTATCATCCAAAAAATCTTCTCCCTTATCTAAAAACTCTTTCCACTTTCCATTTTCTCTATCCAAATAAGTATTCAAAATTTCTACATAAGAAGCATAATAATCATATTTCTTATAATACTTATCATGAATAAAAACCAAAATAACAAATAATATCAAAAAACTAACAAAAAGAATCCCAAAAAACAATGGATAATAATAATACTTTAAAATAAAACTAACAATCATCACAATAAAAGCAACCAATCGAACACTAGCAATCCGACTAACCTTTTCCTGATAAAATCTTTTTAATTTTTGATATTTTTGATATTCCAATTTCTCATCCATAACTAGCTCCTCCATTCTTAATTATATAAATATTATCTTTATTAAAAAAGATAAGAACCAACTTCTAATAATAAACCACTAACTGCACCAATAAAATAAATCAAACATAAAATTTTAATATTTTCTTTTAAATCTTTATTGGTTCTAAATAATACCAAAATAGCAACTCCACTTCCTGTAAGAAGTCCCGCTACCAAACTAGAAAAAGAAAGAATACCACTTAAATACAATTCAGTAAGTACAACAGAAGCTCCACAATTTGGAATAAGTCCAATCAAACTAGTCAAAAAAGGAGAAAACCAATGATTATTCTGAAAAATTCCCCTCAAATATTCCGATCCACCATAAAACATAATAAGATTTAAACCAAAACTAACCAAAAATATAAATACAAAAGTATGAATCGTATGTTTGATACTAGAAAGAAAAATTCCATTTTCACAATGACAATTCTCATTCTCACACAATTCATGAATTTGATTGACCTCTCTTCTTTTAAAAAAGAAATCAATTAAAAATCCACAAACTACTCCAATTCCTAACTTCGTAAATAAAAGTTGCAAAATAATAATTCCATCACTACCATGTGCTAACAATATGGGTAGCATCTCATCACTTGTAGATAAATACACACTAATTAAAGTTCCTAGCGTAATAATTCTAGTAACATACAAATTAGTAGCCATCACCGAAAAACCACACTGAGGAAAACACCCTAAGATTCCACCCAACAAAGGACCAAAACGCCCAGATTTTTCAATAATTTCTTTACCCTGCTTACTAAACTTATGTTCTAACAATTCTATTAAAAAAAAGGCTCCCCATAAAAATGGTAATATCTTTAATCCATCCAATAAAGTATCTAGAATAACATCTAACATAACTACCTGCCCCTTTCTTTCTCTAATAGTAACATATTGTAAATAAAAAGACAAGGTCTAAAAGTAAACCTTGCCCATCCCATCAATGAATTTAACATATTCTTGATAACCACCTATAATATTAACTGTATCATATCCAAAACTATTTAATCTCTGTACTATCTCCAAACTTTGTTCTCCATTTTCACAATATAAATAATATCTATTATACTTATTCAAATAATGACTATAATTATTTAATAAATTATAATATGGAACACTAATCGCCCCAGATATATGCCCCAAATTATAATAATAGTAATTTCGAATATCAATAATAATTGGATTACTTAGTTGGAAAAGTTCAGATACTCGAATACCAGACACCATCACCACCCCTACTGTAATATATTAAATAAAAAAAAGAACGTAAGTGCATAAAACTAAAACAAGAATTTTTTAAAAATATTAAGTCACTTCTTATATTAAAATTTCTTTAGTAAAACAAGTAAATATCCACCGGCATAGCCGGTGGTTTTTCTCTGGCGCCTATAAGGCTTCCTGTTCTGGCTACGCTTAAAAGCGCGAGGTACGATTCGCCTTTTGCAGATACTATTTCTTGCTACCCGTAAACGGGTCAATTTTATCTAGTGTTAATTGTTCATTTAATCTATCCTCTTTTAATTGGTTATCTATATATTTTCTTATTGCAATTTCATTTTTACCAACCGTATCAAC
>JALEZJ010000114.1 GCA_022772985.1 Erysipelotrichaceae bacterium
AATCATCTCTTCATCAGGGTAACCAAAACATATATTTTTAAATTCAATTACGCCTTTGGCATCTTTTAAAACTTTTTCTCCAAATTTTTCATCTTCACATAATTTATTTTCTAATATTTCATTTACTCTACCTATGGAAACGATTACTTTTTGGCTTGTTTGAGAGAAATCATTAATATTCTCAATTAGCCACATATATCTATATATATAGTAAGTCATCGCAATAAAGAAGGTTAAACTGATTTGTTTTTCATATAATAAAATAATGCAAGTAATGAATGTTCCTATTTCTAATAATACTTTAATGATTCTAGTTAATAAGTTAAATCTTTTTCTAATATCCACTTCTTTTGCTGATTTCATAAATAAATCTTTGATAATTACTTGCATATCCGATAAAAGACTTGGTTTGATTCCTAGGGTTTTGATTTCTCTAATTCCTCTAATGGACTCTGTCGTTAAAGAGGTAAATTTATCTTGACCTTGTTTTCTTTCTTTATGGACATTCTTTAAGATTGGGTTATATTTTTTTAAGACTAGGAATAATAGAATTAAAAAGATTAATATTTCTAAACCTATTATCCAAGAATTGATAAAAATATAGACAATTAAGATAAAAGATCCTACAAGAGAAGAAAACATTCTTAATAGTTGGCCAAAAGCAAAACTTAAGGTATCTGCATCATTGGTAATTCGATTAATGATTTCTCCACTAGAATTCTTTTCATAAGCATATGCTGGCATATCTAGTGCTTTTTTATAAGTGAAATAGCCTAGTTTTCTAGTTAATTTACTTTCTATTTTTTGTAATATAGCATTAGCTGTTGTTGAGATAACTCCAGAAAACAATATACTAATAGCACCATAAATTAACATAAATATTAAAGCAGTTTTTAATTGATAATTGGTAATTGCTTCTACTGCAGCACCATTTAAGTATCCTGTTAGAATATCTGTTAACTCCACTAAAAAGATTAAAATACTTGCAATGATTAATTTTATTTTTTCTTCTTTAATTAGTTTCCATAGAGGTTTTAATTCTTTTAAATCTTTCACAAAATCACCTCCATAATAAAAACAAGACTACTAATTTTGAATAGTAGTCTAGAAAAAGTTTTCTTAGCAAGAAGCAGGAAAACAAAGCATGTCCCCACTTCTTTTTACTACTATTAAAAGATTTAAAATATACAAAATTAGTTTTTTCATTTTCCCACTCCTTTCTCTTTAAATTCTTTTTCAGTTTAACATGCAGAAATCTATTTGTCAACATTATCTTCTGGTAAACTTTCTTGCTTATTCGTAGAAAAAATACTTACCTAGTTTCTTCCTTGTTAAAAAGAAATTTTTAAGTAAGTATTTTTCATTTACAAGAACAGCATAAAATTATCCATACTATATCATTTAAATTTTACGACTTTGATTTTCTTTTTTTCTTGCATAATAATATGCTTGTGAACAAACAAAAACCTCTTCTTCCTTATCCTTCATTGTTCTACTAATTATCTCAGGTTCTTCAATTTTTAAAGATCCTTGATTATAATAAAATTCATCATAACTATTATTGATATATATTCTACCATTTTGAAATGCTCCCACAATATATTTTGGTGGTATTCCAAATTTACCATCTTTTAAATCTTCAAAAATTCCAATTTTGCCAGCTATTATATCTTCTGGAATCAGTAAAAATATGGTTGTATATCTTGGATGATGATAATATAAAGAAGTCAAAAACATTTGGCTATAAGCAACTGTGTTGGTTAAATCGCAAGTTTTTTCAAATCTATAATCCCTATTATTATACAATCCCTTTTCAAAAAATGAGTTAACATCTACTACATTAGTATTATGGTATCCTAATATAAATCCTTCTTTTAAAAACATACTTTTTAAAAATTCAAATTGTTCATCAGTTAATTCTATATTACCATCATTTATTCCCCTAATGACATCCTTATATTCTTTTAATTTAAACTTTATTCTTTTTATATTATTCATTAATCTGTTTCTCTTTACGTTTTAAATAAAACAATATTGTACCAAGTGAAATTATGAAAATAGCAGATGTAATAATAAGATATGTTGAGCCTGTTTTAGGATTGGTTATTCTAATTAAAGCGAATTCTTTTATTAAGGTATCATTATAAGAGATTTGTAATTTATTATTATTAATCGTTATTTTAGCATCTTCCCACGAAGTAGAAAGATTCTTTAAGATAGTTGAGTCATCATCTGCCTCAACTTCAATTGTATTATTACTTTCATTTATTGTATATTTATCACTTTTTAATTTGATAAATCTTATTTCATAATATCCATCATATTTTAAATTAGCATTTGTAGTTACATTATTTATTGTCATATTATCTGAATATATTTGTAATCTACTATAGCTACCATCTTCTCCTTCTATTGTACTAGTTTCATAGCGATTATCCGTACAGGAATTGATATTTGTCTTTTCCGTTGTGCTTGTGCTTCCATCTACTGTATATTCCACCTCATAATTACATATACTATTACTGTTTAAGGAAACATCTTCAAAACCACTATATAATGTATATTGATTTAATGTAATATTACTTGGAATGTGTGTTATTACTTTACTTGTTTCAATACTATTTCCATATATAGGAATTGTTTGATAGTAATCTATGTCCAAGTTAGATAAATTCGTGTATTCTGATAGATTTAAATTTTCCAGCCAATCATATTCCACTACCATATATGTTATTTTACTTTTATCATTTATACGATAACCATCAAATTTGTTAAATACTGCATTTATTTCTGTTAGGGAATTCTGATTTTCTAAATTTAGGATTGACAGATTATTAGAGGATGCATAAACTTTATTTAGTTCTGTTAAATTACTTAAATCTAAACTAGATAAATTATTTAATGAAACATTAAGATATTTTAAATTTGTTAGTTTTGAGACATCAATTGATGTTAAGTTATTATTGTATAGATCTAAATCAATTAGTTTTGTATTATTTGATAAATTGATACTACTTAGTTTGTTACTTGAACTATATAAATACTCTAAGTTCTTATTCTCGCTAATATCTATAGTACTTAAGTCATTTGCTGATAGAATTAAATAATTTAAATTTATTAGTTTAGATAAATCAATACTGGTTAATTTATTGGAATTTAAATCTAGTCTAGTAAGATTATCAGAACTTGTTGGCATAGTTATTGAACTTAGCTTATTTCCTGATAAATATAGATGTTCTAGTTTTGTATTATTCTTTAAATCTAAATTTGTTAAATTATTTAGTGATAATAATAAGAATTTTAATTCTGTTAAATTGGATACATTGATACTTGTTAATTTATTATTGTATAAATTTAAATCTATTAACTTGTTATTATTAGATAAGTCAATTGAAGTGATATTATTTCCATTTAAATACAACTGTTGTAAATTGGTATTTTTGCTTAAATCAATGGAACTTAAATTGTTAAATGTCATATTTAACATGACTAAATTCGTATTTTTACTTAAATCCATATTAGTAACTTTATTATCGTATAGATTTAAATATCTTAATGAAGTTAATTTTTCAATTCCTTTTGTACTTGTGATGTTTTGACCTCTACAGATAACCTCTGTTATTTGGGCTAATTCTTCAGTGGTTGCACTTGTTCTGTCGCTACCTAATGTATCAAGTACACATCTATATAATTCCTCAGATTCAAAACCAGCATCTGCTGCTCCTGTTAAATAATTTTTACTTTCTACTATTCGTTTAATTTGTTTTGTATTCTCTTCATGGTAAATGTTGAACATTAAACCCAAAATAATTATTAAATATAATATTCTACTATATCTTTTCATATTCTACTCCTTTTTTACTTATATTGATTTTGCATATTATGATTTATATATCACTAATTTTTTACCTCCTATCTTATTAGATTATACCATAAACATTTAAAAAATATAACACAATTTGTGTAACTTACAAAAAGTAATACTTTTTATTAGAATAAATACTATAAAGTTAGGGTGAGGCAATGGAAAAATTTAATTTACCAAATATCGATCATGAAAAATCAGCTTTAAAAACGATCAGGATAAAATTAGTTGCTCTAAATAAAATAGAAGAATTATCAAAACATAATAATATTTCAGTTAATAGATTGATAAATGAATGCATTGAGTTTGCTCTAAACAATTTACCAAATGATATAATAGATGAAAAAAAATAAATTTCATTTGTTTAAAGTTTTTTGTTTATTTGTAAAAAAAATACTTACCTAGTTTCTTAACTGTTAAAAAGAGATTTCTAAGTAAGTATTTTTCATTTCTATTCATTAATTTGAGTGGCAGATAGTTTGACTTTTAAAAGAATGCAGGAATCGTCTGGATGAGTTTGACTAAATTGATAGGCTTGATTGCCCCAATAAGTATCTTGTTCGTCGTTTAAGGCACCACTTTCATCATAACTTTCATAAGGCCAAGTTACGGTTACTAAGAAACTTGCA
The DNA here is from genome assembly GCA_022772985.1 of Erysipelotrichaceae bacterium. Lineage (GTDB taxonomy): Bacteria > Bacillota_I > Bacilli_A > RF39 > UBA660 > RUG11198. The sequence goes on from JALEZJ010000114.1 coordinate 4,495, forward strand.
GTTCCTCCATTTCCATTAATAATTTCTTGATTGGTTGATATTCTTATTTTAAAAGGATATTCCGTTTCTAATTTATTTACTAAATCGTCTGAGGTTAATGAGCCATTTTCTGTTGTAAATTCTGTTCCAAGAATGGTTACAGAAATTACTTCATAATATAATTTTGCAGATACTTCTCCTCCATTGGTAACTACTACACTTTGTTCATAATCATTCATTCCAGGATAAATATCATCTACGGAAAAATTGATATAGTCGGTCATGGTTTGATTAGAAAATTCAAAAGTAACATTCCATGCTTTTACTTTGACATCAATATCACTAGATATTTTATTCATATAGATGAACCAAGCAAAGGAATTGGTTGTTAGAAGCAAAGCAATAAATAGTAAGTGACTTAATTTAAATCTTTTCTTAATCACTTTAATGATTGCTTTTAATAATTTTTGGTTTTTATCTTTATGTTCTACTTTTTCTTTTTGTTCTGTTTCCATATTTTAACCTTTGTTTTTTTCTTTATCATGGATAATATCAATTACTTCTAAGAAAACCATTACTGCA
>JALEZJ010000082.1 GCA_022772985.1 Erysipelotrichaceae bacterium
ATAATTATAACATTTTTTTAATAAAAAAGCGAGCATTGACAAAACATTTGTTGAGAATGGATTATCGCTCGCATACTAATTATATAATAAATTTTAAAATAATAAAAGACTATTAACAAAATTTATTTGTCAACAGTCTGAGAGGTATATTATTACCTCTCATTTTAATCACATAAAACAAAAAAACTAGTTATTGACTAACCAGTTCATTTGCCATCTCGACAAAAATTTCTAAACTTAAATTTTCTGCTCGAACACTCAAATCAAAGCCATATTTTGATAAAACAGAAGCAACTATTTCTAAATTATAACCTTTCAAGTTATTACGTAAAGTCTTTCTTTTATATAAAAAACTATCTCGAACCAAGCTTTTAAATAAATCTATATTATTAACTTTTAATCTCTCTTCTTTCAAATTCATCCTAATAACAGCACTATCCACATTAGGTTTAGGAGTAAAGCAATTACGACTAACATCAAATAACTTCTGAATATCATAATAATAGTTTAAAAAAACCGTTAATGAGCCATAATCCTTTGTTCCAACTTTCGCAGCTAAACGATAAGCAACTTCTTTTTGAACCATAATAACCATCTGATCAGGAAAAATATTCTCATCAATAAACTTCATAATAATTGGCGTAGTAATATAATAAGGTAAATTAGCAACAACATATAACTTATCATAATGATAACGCTTTAAATCACTTGATAAATCTGCTTCTAAAAAATCTCCAAATATAATTTCATAATTAGAATATTGATAAAGTAATTGTTGCAAAGAAGACTCTAATCTCCTATCTGCTTCATACAATAACGCTTGTCCACATAAAGGAACAATCAATTCAGTAAGAGCTCCACCACCCGGACCAACTTCAATCACTAAACTATTTTTATCAATATCAGCACTATCCACAATTTTGTGGATAATATTTTGATCATGTAAAAAATTTTGACCTAAACTTTTTTTAAACTCAAATCGTTTCATCCAATTCACCTCAACAACCATTATAACAAATATCAAAAAAATAGAAAGACTAAATTAGTCTTTCCTAATAGTAACGATTTCCTCCCGAAACAATATAATTATCACTAACAGAACTATACCATCCATTAAAAGAATAATAATTATGATTTCGGACTCCAGCTAAAGCATCTCTCATAACACTCGCTACACTCTCACTAACAACACTGCCAGCACCAGTATAACAAGAAAATTGATAAGGAGCCGCTACCACAGATACAGGATCAATCCCATTTCGATCTGCACGATTCAAAATAACCGTCATAACCGCTAAAATATCATCCTTACTACTTCTATTAGCTTCACAATTAACAACAGTAGCTAATATAGCAAACTGATCATCACTTAAAGAATAAGTACGATTTCCAGTCGTCACATTAAATCCCATCGCAGGTTTCGAAACGTAACCAGTAGCATCTACAACAACAGCACTTCTTTGAGCTTCTTCTTGTGCCTTACGCTCAGCTTCCTCTTGAGCCAATCTAGCCGCCTCTGCAGCTTGAGCTTGAGCCTCTGCTTCAGCCTGAGCTTGAGCCTGCGCCTGCGCTTCTTCCTCTGCCTTCTTTTGTTCAGCATTAAGAAGCTCTTCTTCCTTTTGTTTATCTGTAGATTCTACTACAACATGATCCACAACAAAAAGCTCGGAAACAGCATCTGCCATTTTATCTAAATTGTTGTTTTCTACAACTACAACTCGATTATCCTCATTGCTATCTGAAAATAACATAAACAAAAATAGACCCCCAACAATTAATTGTGTAGACACAATTAATACATTAGATACTATTTTCTTCATTAAATCACCTCTTATTTAATTTCTCAGGCAATTATAATTTTATCATATCTTTAGCTATTTGTCAAACAAGCGCAAAACATTACCAGTTGTAACATCACTTGCCTTCTTATAATCTAGGCCCTTAATATCACAAATTTTCTGTAAGATAACTCTAACATTAGCAGGTTCATTTTGCCTACCACGATATGGTTCAGGAGTTAAATAAGGCGAATCTGTCTCCAATACAATATATTCTAAAGAAATGTTCTTTATAACATCAACAACCTTAAAAGCATTTTTAAAAGTACTAATTCCACCAATTCCTAATAAAAAACCAATTTTACAAAACAACTTTGCCATCTCAACACTACCACTATAACAGTGCATAATTCCTTGAACTCCAGAATTTTTCAAAATATCATATGTTTCTTGAATGCAATCTCTACTATGTACAATAACAGGTTTATGATATTTTTTAGCAATTTCCAACTGTTTCTTAAATAATTCCTTTTGTAATTTTCTATCACACTCATAATGATAATCCAAACCAATCTCCCCAACTGCTAAAATTTTATCATCACAAATATGCTCTTCAATAAATCTTAAATTTTCCTCAGTATAATCACCAACCTCTTCAGGTTGTATTCCCAAAGCTCCATACACAATATCATATTTAGAAACCAACTTCAAAACTTCTACATTACTCTGATGATTTACACCATTCACAATAATCATTCCAACTCCAGCATCTTTTGCTCTCTGAACAATTTCATCAATATTATCATAATATTCAGTTAAAATATGACAATGTGTATCAACCAACATAACTACTCCTACTTCCCATTTTTTCGAATCATTAAAAATCTTCCAAAATAATACATCAATACTCCAAAATAAATAACATCAATTATACTTCTATCTACTATGATATAAATCCCTACACCAACCAATGTTACTACAAAAAATATCATGATTATATTTTCTTGATTTTTAATTTTTTCAAGCATTGCTTTCTCGTTCCTTTCTTTTATTTATATATACCGCAACACTACTGAACTTATCATAACAAGAATTATTTTCATTGTAAATATAAGTAAAATGAATTTAAAAATTTTACATTTAACTTTTGTAAATCTATCATACAACAAACTTTCTCCAAAATTTGTCGAATATTCATTATTTAAAAAAAATACTTAAAAAGATTTTTACCATAATAAAAACAAAAAAGATAATCAAATTTATCTTATAAATAAATAATTTAATCATCTTTATTTAGAACTTCTCTTAATTAATTTAGCATGTACTACAGTTCTTTCACTATCTGAATAACAAGTACTTAAAGTAAGAATTCTATCTTCACTTGTAAGATTTGTATTAAAATTATAGATACTTCTACTCTTTATCGTATTTAAAAAATCCATATAAGAACTATCACTAACAAAATCAGTGGTAATATAATAAGATTCTTCTTTAATTTTATAAACAGAAAATATCTGCCACAAAGTATTATCCTTCTCAGTAGAAATTCGAATAATATGATTATCCTTATTAGTATACCATTCTTTTTTCAATACTTTACTTAAAGAACCAAACATAGTCTTATCAAGTCTACTATGAGCATAAAGAATAGTATTCTTATTATTTAGATCACTACGATTTCTATAATCCATAAATACCCATCCTGCCTCATTATAAGATTTATCAAAAGAATGATTTAAATAATAATCATTATCCCTATATTGAACATATGGATAATTAATATTTGTATTATTAACATTGATCCAACCGACCGTATCCACATTTTTTTCCTTTAGTTTCTGAATATCAACATCATATAAAGAAAATTTAATATAATACCAATAATCACTTGTCTCCTCTTCATTAGAACTTCCAATTAATTCTGTATTTTCATCATCTTCAAGTTCAATAATCTCAGTATCTTTACTAATATCATCAGATACCTTAAAAGTATCAACATTATCTTTATGCCAAAACCACAATAAAACAAATAATCCAATGGTCATGGAAAGAAAAAAAACTATTAATACATTCCATACCCAATTTTTAATTCTTCTCTTCTTCTTTCTCTTAACCATTTGTTCGTTATTTTGAATATTATCATATAAATGATAATTAGTATTATAATTATTAGCATGCTTAGGAACATATTCTTCATTATTATTTTTCATATAATATCACTATCATAATTATACTAATAAAAATAATGAATTGCAAGAAAAAAAGGAACAACTATTTGTCCCTATTCTTCATTCTAATGACTTTTAGCAAATCTTTTTCCTAAAACAAACACCAATCCACTAACAGCAACAACAATCATACTAATCATTGCAAACAAATTAATGTCAGAAGTTTTAGGATTTGCTGTAGAAACAGTATCTGTACTAGTATCAGTTGTAACTTTATCTACTTTAATATAAACAGTAGTATCTTGTTCAAATGGTGTAGTTAAATCATACTCTGTAGTATAATCTTCATCAGCATAAAAACCTACAAAAGTATATCCTTCAGTTTGAGCAGCTTCCTCAATAGCCGCTTTTAAATCATCTACTTCTTCTGTAGTAAATGAAGCATATTGATAAACATCTAAAACTAAATCATCATCTCCACCAGTAGGATCTACAAAAGTAAGTTTTACTGTAGGTAGCTCAGTATATACATCTACACCATTAGCAACCTGAACATTACAGAACCATAAATATTTAACTGAAACATCTGCCTCATCTGCTATTGGATCTTTTGAATCAGGACCATCAACAGTATCAAAGTCAATATTTCCAGTAGTAGCAATTTCTCTATTACCTTGTAACAAAGTAAAGTTTACATAAGTCTTACCATTATCAATAAACATTTTCCATTGATAAGTATAAATACCTTTTCTAGTTACAGTAGCAGAAAAATCTGAAGCCCAACCAGCAGTTAATTTAAATGCATCATCGACTTTTTGAGTCATAACTACAGCTTCGTTCACATATTCATCAGCACCATTCTTTAATCCCAAAGACACTTGAAAAAATTCACCATGATTATACTTTTCAGGATCAAGCATAATATAAGTTTCTTCAGTAATTCCATCTGCTAATTTAGCTGTACTAGCCTTACTGTATGGACCATAAAACATACCACCATCAGCAACTGTCTCACCCTTAATATTAGTGATATTATCATCTACCTCAGTAGCAGTTCCATAACCACTTCCATCTTCCCAATCATCAGCTTCATAAGTAGTTAAAGCATTTACAGAATGAGTAGCACATATAAATGTTGCAATAGAAAGTAATGTAATTCCAAACTTCTTTTTCACTTTTTTTCTCCCTTAATCATATTTAGGACACTCCTATCCTATACCCAAATTATACATAAATTCTACTTAATTTGCAAGATATTTTATTCTAAATATCAAATTAAATAATTATACTCAATTGAAAAAGTAAATTGCAATATATATAATCTAAACCTCTATGGGGTGTAAAAAATTTTTAGGGGCAAATTAAATGAGTGTGTTATAATATTTACTGAATAAAAGGTGGTTAAATATGAATGCACAAAAACTAATTGGAATTGAAATTAATAAATTAGATAATGAATTTAATAAATTATTAAAA
>JALEZJ010000093.1 GCA_022772985.1 Erysipelotrichaceae bacterium
ACATAAATATCACTACCTTGAATTCATTATAAAGTATTTTTATAATAAAAGATAGGACTTACATTTCTAAAAAAATAGGTTATAATTGAAGTAAAAAAGAAATAGAGATTAAAATTCTCTATCTCGACTGTGAATAGTAACCATTAATTTTGTCAAATTTAAAATCTCTATTTCTAATTATTGATAAAAACTTACTATTATAGTATAATTTTTTTAAGTATTTTTATATAAAAATGATCTAGATAGGTGGTAAAAAATGAAAAAGAACAGTTTTATCGAAGGAACTATAATAGCAACATTAGGTATTCTTTTAGTAAAAGTAATTGGAATTATCTATGTAATTCCCTTTAACGCCATTATTGGAGAACAAGGTGGAGCCTTATACGGATATGGATACACCATTTATCAATTGTTCTTAAGCATATCTAGTGCTGGATTCCCTTTTGCAATTAGCAAAATTACCAGTGAATATAATGCATTAGGATACCAGAAAGCCATTTCTGATACATATAAAATCTCACTAAAAATAATATCGGTTATTTCTATCATAATTTTCCTTATCTTATTTTTATTTGCTCCTCAAATTGGAAAATTAATTATTGGATCTTCTACTGGCGGAAATACTTATCAAGATATTGCTTTTGTAATTAGAATGGTATCTTTTGCTATTCTAGTAGTTCCATTTCTAAGCGTAACGAAAGGATTCTTACAAGGATATAAATACATTACGCCATATTCTATCAGTCAAGTTATTGAACAAGTAGTACGTGTCATTATTATTCTAGTAGGAAGTTACTTATGCGTAAAAGTATTTCATCTTCCTTTAAAATATGCCGTAGGAATAGCAGTCTCAGCAGCTTTCTTTGGAGGATTAGTAGCGTACTTATATCTAAGAAGGAAAATGAAAAAAGCCAATTTATTACCAAAAGAAGTTAAGGAAGACAAAGTTAAAATTAGTACTAAAGAAATCACTAAAAAAATCATGATGTATTCCATTCCGTTCATTTTAATTAGTTTAGTAAATAATTTATATACAACAGTAGATATGATCTTATTATCTCGTACGATGTCAGATATTCTACACTTAAAAGCTAATATAGTAGAATCCATTGTAGGAGTTTACACAACTTGGGGAATCAAACTAAATAATATTATTCTAGCAGTATCAACAGGTTTAGTAACAAGTTTAATTCCAAATATAGTAACAAGTTTTACCAAAAAAGATATGGATGATGTAAATGATAAATTTAACAAAGCAATTCAATGTGTCCTTCTAGTAATAGTTCCTATGACCATTTTCTTATCTTTATTAGTAAAACCAGTCTGGACATTATTTTATGGCAATAGTTATTATGGACCAGTTGTATATAAGTATTTTGTCTATACCGCTTTATTTGGTGGCGTTTATACCATTATTATTAATACCTTACAAGGAATCAACAAATATAAATTAGTCATCACTACCGTCCTAATTGGGCTAATTACAAATGCTATTTTAGATGTTCCATTGATGATAGTATGTGACAAATTAGGAATGAATGTCAGTTATGGGGCAATCACAGCAGCCCTAATAGGGTACAGTTTATCTATTGGTATTGCTTTATCCATTTTATATAAAAAATATCAATTTCGCTTTCAAGTAACCATAAAAAGATTACCTAAGTATATCACTTCATGGATAGCCTTTATTGCAGTAATTATTCTACTGAAACAATGGATTCCAATAGATTTAAAAACTAGACTAATACAAATACCTATTCTAATATTATTTGGTATTACCAGTTTTTCAGTATATATATTTTTAAACTATAAAAATGGAAATCTCCAGCTAGTGTTTGGAAATAAATTAAAAAGTAAAAAAATTTTAAATAAATAAAACTACTTCTTTTCTAAATTCCTTAGTTAATTAAATTTACAAAAGAATTATCTCTATGTTATAATAAAATAAGCAATAAACAGAAAGGAAGTAGAAGCATGATAAAAGGAAAACCATTCGTAAAATGGGCAGGTGGAAAGAGACAAATTATAGATAAATTAAAGCAATATATTCCAACAAATTTTAATTGTTATTATGAACCATTTATTGGAGGAGGAGCCTTATTTTTTGAACTTTCTCCCAAAAAAGCAGTAATTAATGATTCCAACAAAGAATTAATGAACGTCTATCAAGTTTTATGTAATCATGACAAATATACAAAAATGTGTAAAGTATTAAATCAATATGAGGCAAATCATTCAGAAGAACAATACTATGAAATAAGAA
>JALEZJ010000103.1 GCA_022772985.1 Erysipelotrichaceae bacterium
TTTGATGGTACCCCGCTCTATTTCAATATTGGTAAGACAAGAATTATATTGGAATGTTCCTCCCATCTTGATAATTTTATCTCTCATATTCTTGACAACTGTTCTTAATACATCTGTTCCTATGTGAGGATTATGAATATACATGATTTCAGGATCTGCTCCGCAAGTGATAAAAATTTCGAATACTTTTTTCATACGATAATCCTTATCTTTTACTAAGGTATTTAGCTTTCCATCTGAAAAAGTGCCTGCTCCGCCTTCTCCAAATTGAACATTAGAGTTTATATTTAATTTTCCAGTATTCCAAAAATTTTCTACGGTTTCTACTCTTTTTTCAACAGGTTCTCCTCTTTCTATAATTAAGGGGTGATAACCTAATTCTGCTAAGAGATAGGCACAAAATAGTCCAGCTGGACCACTTCCAATAATAATGGGTCTAGTAAATAAATTTTTGTCTCCTATATTTGGTAAAATGTATTCTTCTTTTGGTGATAGAAAGATATCCTTATCTTTTGCCTTGTGTTTTAAAATAGATTGTTCATTATTCAGTTTGACATCTACTTCATAAATATAATAAAGATTAGGTTTTTGTCTAGCATCTAAGGATTTTTTGGTAATTTTTACATCTTGAATATTCTGCTCTTTGGTATTTAACTTGGTAGCAATTTTATGTTTTAATTCTATTTCTGAATCTTTTTCAACTGGAATTTTAATCTGTCTTACTCTAATCATGTTCTTCTCCTTTTTGGCTAGTTCCTGCTAAATAACCTGTTATCCAAGCAAAACTTAAATTATAACCACCACAATCTCCGTCGACATCTAGAAGTTCTCCAGTTAAATAAAGACCTTTTTCTTTAGTAGATTCCATGCTATATGGATTGATTTCTGATAAGGGGATACCTCCGGTACAAGTTTGGGCTTGTTCAAAGGAATTGGTCCCTGTAATATCAAGCATAAATTTTGTTAGATTCGTTCCTAATAAGTATTTTTCTTGCATAGAAAGATGATTCCAAGTAATATCTCTTTTTATTTTGGATAGTTTTAAAATTAAATTAATTAATTTATAATTCAAAATACCATCTAATAAGTTAGAGATAGTTCTTCCTACAACTATTTTGTTTCTTTTATTCATCCAAGTAATAAATTCTTCTTCCTTAGTAATTGAAAATGGATGTAAGAAATTAATTTGGATTTGTTCTTTTTTATGCTCTGATAATCCACGGGATACTCTACCACTTAAACAGAAGATGCAGATACCACTTACTCCATAGTCAGTTAATTGAATTTCTCCTATTTGAGAGTCGATTAAATGGTTGTTTTCTATTAAGGAAACTTTGACATCACTGCGGATTCCATGCCATTCTTTTAGGTAGGTTGCGTTTGCTTTTAATTGGACTAAGGCTGGAAGTGGTTCTATTATGGTATGCCCTAGATTTTTAGCGAATTTATATCCTATTCCATCGCTTCCAGTTTTAGGGCATGCCTTAGATCCTGTTGATAAAATTACTTTGTTTCCTATAAACTCCCCTTTAGTTGTAGTTATTTTAAAGTTATCTTTTTCTTTTTCGATATTTAAAACTTCTGTTTCTGTAATTATTTCTACTCCTTGTAGTTCTGCTTCTTTGATTAGGGCAGTTTGAATACTCGTTGCTTGGTTAGAATATGGATAATAGTATCCATCTTTTATTTTAGGGATGATTCCTAATTTATTAAAAAATGATAATATTTCTTCTTGATTCTTTTTGGTTATCATTTTTTCTAGGAGCTCAGGATTTTTCGTGTGATAGTGAGTTAAGAATTGATCAACATTCCAATAATTACATTTTCCATTTCCAGTAATTAAGATTTTTTTACCTGGATTTGCATTTTTTTCAATTAAGGTTACTTTTCTTCCAGATTTTGCTGCATAAATGGATGCTACTAATCCAGATGCTCCTCCTCCTATTACAATAATATCTTTCATATATACACCTCTTCATACTCATTTATTATATCATTTTTTCTATTAAATATCTTCTTTTTATTATTTTAAAATACTTATTCAGTGATAACCTTGTATTATTCTTATACTCTGTATGAGATATTATATCTAATATAAATAAGAAAAAATATGCTTACTTTAATTGGCATATTCTTATTTTTTTCTTGATAATACTTCTTTAATAGATTTTGTTAAGGTATTACTATAATATTTATCCACCCTTCTTTTTGATTATTTGGATGAATTGTATTTTCAAATTTTATATCAATATCATTATGTGTTCTATAGTCATTACTTAGTAATTGTGAGTAAAAAATACATTGTTTATTTGTAATAACTGTAACACTTCTTACTCTCCTTTTTTTATTACAATATTGAAAGTATTCATAAGGATTTAATTATAGACTTCTTTTATCTATTTCTTAGACATTTTTTAATCCTTTTGAAATTATTTTTTGATTTTAGTATATTATATTTTCTATTACTTACTGATTTATTCTTTTATTATTTTACTAGAAATAGACACTTTATTTTATATTCTTTCCTGTTTCAGTATTTTTGATATCAAAAAAACTTACCTTCTCTTTTCAATTTAGAGCAGAGTTTTAGAAATTTATACCTATGTGAAATTAAAATATAGTGATATTCTAGTGATTACTAATAAGGATATTCTCAAAATTTAAAAATCCACTACTGTGTGGAATTTTCTTTTATATGCATTGTTTTAAAATATTTTCAATCGTTTTACTATTATAGATAATATTATCATCTATACTATACATTTTAAATTCATTTTTTAATAAGTCAAATACTAAAAAATTATTATCCAAACAATCTATCAGAGGAATGATATCCTCTTTCATAATACCTAATTCTTCCTTATAATTAATAATTTCGCTTTCACTTAGTAATCTTTGTTCTCCATAAAATGTAGGTTCTATATCTATTTTTTTTAATAATTGTAACAATTCTTTATTATTGATGGTTTTGTATTTATTTAATAATAACTTGCTCATAACTTCTCCCTATCTTTATCTTAGTTTTCCCTTGGTTTTATCAGTAATTGGACCTTCTCTAACTTCTGTAATTGATACATAAGTATAATTTGGCTTTTCTAACTTCTTTTTATCGCTTTCTTTAATGGGATCGGCTTTCATATATTTATATTGGGTATTTTTGTTAAGTGATGATTTTTCAGTATTTTTTATTTCATTTACTTCATTTATTCTAAATTTCATTTTCTCATCCTTTCTCTTTTCAATTTCTTTTATTTAAAAGTAACATAAAATTATGTTTATTTCAATTTTTTATCAGTCATTTTACACTGCTTTTTGATTTCAGTTAACTATATTACTAGAAATTTTTTAAATAAGAACTATTATTAAGAAGCAATTGCCCCAAAAGAAAAGAGTAACCTAAGTTACTCCATAAATTCTTCTTCTAGAACTTCTGATGGTTCTTCATCATAAAATTCTTTTTCTAGACTATAGCCAATATCCATATATTCTTTGGCGCCTGTTCCAGCAGGGATTAATTTTCCAATGATAACATTTTCTTTTAATCCATGTAATTTATCGGTTGCTCCTTTGACAGCAGCCTCTGTTAGTATTCTTGTTGTTTCTTGGAAGGATGCAGATGATAGGAAGGAATCTGTTTGTAATGCAGCTTTGGTAATACCAAGTAGAATTGGTTGTCCTATTGCTGGTTTCTTTCCTTGAATGATGACATCTCTATTTCCATTTGTAAAGTCAGAGATAGATACTACTGTACTTGGTACAAAATTGGTATCTCCAGCGTCTTGGACTCTAATTAGAGAGATCATTCTCTTAGCAATTAATTCTACGTGTTTATCATTAATATCAACACCTTGTGATCTATATACTTTTTGTACTTCTTTTAAGATGTATTGTTGGACTGTATTTGGATCAGTTACTGCTAATAATTCTTTTGGAGAGACACTACCTTCTGTTAATTGGTCTCCTGCATTAATTTTATCTCCTTTTTCTACTTTAAGTTTTGCACCATACATTGTTAAGTGTTCTCTAACTTCTTTGTCATTCTTGACGTAGATCTTAAATCTACCATTGGCATCTTCAATTTTTTGAACGGTTCCATCGATTTCAGAGATGGTTGCTTTTCCTTTTGGAATACGTGCTTCAAATAACTCTTCAACACGTGGAAGACCTTGAGTAATATCGGTTCCAGCTACTCCACCAGTGTGGAATGTTCTCATGGTTAACTGGGTTCCTGGTTCTCCAATTGATTGAGCTCCCATAATACCTACGGCTTCTCCAATTTCTACTAGATTTCCGGTTGCTAAGTTTCTACCATAACATTTTTGACAAACACCATGTGCAGTACGACATGTTAAGACGGTTCTGATTTCCACTGCCGTAATTCCGGCTTTGATAATCTTATCTGCAATATTTTCGGTAATATAAGTATCTTTTTCACAAATTACTTCTTTTGTTTCTGGATTTATTACTTTTTTGTTAGTAAATCTTCCTAAAATTCTATCATAAAGTGGTTCAATAATGCCATCTTTATCGTCTGTAAATGCTGTTACTAGAGATCCTTGAGTAGTTTTACAATCACTTTCTCTTACAATCATATCTTGGGCTACATCTACTAAACGTCTAGTCATATATCCAGAGTCAGCTGTTTTTAAAGCTGTATCGGCACTACCTTTACGAGCACCGTGAGTAGATAAGAAGAATTCTGATACTGATAATCCATCATTGAATGATGATAGGATTGGAATTTCTACTGGGTCTCCGTTTGGTTTTGCCATGATACCACGCATACCAGCTAATTGAACAAAGTTAGAAATAGATCCACGAGCTTTAGAGTTCATCATGATGAAGATTGGATTATCTTCATATTCTTTGGATGCGGCATATTCACTTAATTCTGTTTCGATATCTTTTTTGGCTTTGTTCCATACTTCTATTACAAGATCAAGTCTTTCTTTTTCAGTAATTAAACCTCTTTGGAATTGTTTGTTAATTTTCTTAACTTCTTTGTTACTTGCTTCTACTATTTTTTCTTTGTTTTTACTAGTTACAATATCAGAGTAGGCAATTGTAATTCCAGAGTAAGTGGAATATTTGAATCCTTGGTCTTTTAATTTGTCAAGGAAAATAGAAGTTTCGGTTGTTCTATAACGTTTGAACATTTGGGCGATAATTTTTTCAAGAGCACCTTTATTGAATGGTTTTGCTCTTTTCATATTTTTAATTTCTTCTTTAATATCTTTTCCATAATCAATAAAATATTTTGCTGGTGTTACCCCTTCAATATTTTCTGATGATGGTTCATTTAGATATGGGAAGGAATCTGGTAAGATTTCATTAAAGATAATTTTACCTGGTGTTGTTACTAAATATTTATTTTTATAAGTATCTAAGAATACTTTGTGTTTAAATGAGTTGACTGGAATAGCAATTCTAGTATGAAGGGTAATCTCTCTTCTTTGATATGCCATAAGAGCTTCATTGGTATTTTTGAAGATTCTTCCCTCTCCTTCTAATCCATCTTTTTCCATTGTAATATAATAGTTTCCTAAAATCATATCCTGTGATGGAGTTACGATAGGGGATCCATCTTTTGGACTTAAGATGTTATTAGCACCTAACATTAAAATTCTTTCTTCGGCTTTGGCTTCTTCTGATAGAGGTACGTGAACAGCCATTTGGTCTCCATCGAAGTCAGCATTAAATCCTGTTGTTACTAATGGATGCAAACGAATTGCTTTTCCTGAGATTAGTTTTGGTTCAAAGGCTTGAATACCAAGTCTGTGCAATGTTGGTGCACGGTTTAGCATTACTGGGTGCTCTTTGATTACTTCTTCTACAACATCCCATACTTTTTCATCTTTATTTTCAATCATTTTTTTAGCTGCTTTGATATTGTTAGCTAATTCTTTTGCTACTAAGCCATTGATAACATGTGGTTTGAATAGTTCTAGAGCCATATCTTTTGGAATTCCACATTGATACATTTTTAAGTCTGGTCCTACTACGATAACAGAACGACCTGAGTAATCAACACGTTTTCCAAGTAAGTTTTGACGGAAACGTCCTTGCTTTCCTTTTAGCATGCTAGATAATGATTTTAAAGCACGATTTCCTGCTCCTGTTACACTTCTACCACGACGTCCATTATCGAATAGGGCATCTACGGCTTCTTGTAACATACGTTTTTCATTTTGAATGATAATAGATGGAGCTCCTAATTCAATTAGTTTCTTTAAACGATTGTTACGATTGATGACACGTCTATATAAATCATTTAAGTCAGATGTTGCAAAACGTCCACCATCTAGTTGAATCATTGGGCGAAGTTCTGGTGGGATGACTGGTAAAGCTTCTAAAATCATCCATTCTGGTTTATTTCCTGAGGTTGCAAATGCATTTAGAACGTCTAATCTTTTTACTAATCTGATTCTTCTTTGTCCTGTTGCATTTTCTAACTCTTTTTGTAATTCTTCTAGTTCTTTATTTACATCTACTTCACTTAATAATTGTTTAATAGCAGCAGCACCCATACCTACTTTAAAGGTATTTCCGTATTTTTCATAATAAACACGATATTCTTTATCAGATAGGGTTTGTTTTTTTACTAATGTAGTTGCTCCTGGATCTAGAACAACGTAAGATACAAAATAAATTACTTCTTCTAGATCTCTAGGAGACATATCTAGGCACAATCCAATATAAGATGGTATTCCTTTTACGTACCAGATATGACTAACAGGAGTTGCAAGTTCAATATGCCCCATTCTTTCACGTCTAACTTTAGATTTTGTTACTTCTACACCACAGCGATCGCAGACGATACCTTTATATCTTAGTCTTTTATATTTTCCACAGTTACATTCATAATCTCTGGTTGGTCCAAAGATTTTTTCACAAAATAATCCGTCTCTTTCAGGTTTTAAAGTTCTGTAATTGATGGTTTCTGGTTTTTTAACTTCTCCATAAGACCAATCACGAATTGTTTCAGGAGAAGCAATTCCAATTTTTAAAGCTTTAAAATTATTTGCTTCTACCATTAGAACTCACCTCCTATTTCTTCGTCATCAAAATCTTCATCGATTTCTTCTAATTCTTCATACTCTTCTTCTGAAGTTTCATCATTTTCTAACTCTTCTTCTTCGATATCCTCATATTCATCTTCTAATTCATCTACATCATCCATAGCAGCTTTTATATTTGATGGAGTTTTATCATCAGATACTTCTTCTATTAATGGGGTATCATCCTCTTCTTCATCTTCTGTCATTTCTAATTCTTTAAATCCGACAACTTCATCATGATTATTAATAACAGAAATATCTAAACCTAATGCTTGGAATTCTTTAATTAATACGCGGAAAGCTTCTGGAATTCCTGGACTTGGTAGTGGATTTCCTTTTACGATAGATTCATATACTTTTACACGACCTACTACATCATCTGACTTATAAGTTAAGATTTCTTGTAGAACATGTGATGCTCCATATGCTTCTAGTGCCCAAATTTCCATTTCTCCAAATCTTTGACCACCAAATTGAGCTTTTCCACCTAATGGTTGTTGTGTTACTAATGAGTATGGTCCAGTTGATCTTGCATGCAATTTATCATCTACCATGTGATGTAATTTTACGAAATACATCACACCTACACTGATTCTGTGATCAAATGGTTCTCCAGTTCTTCCATCATATAGAACGGTTTTTCCATCTTCATCCATGCCAGCTTCTCTCATCATTGCTTTGACATCTTCGGTTGAAGCTCCGTCTAATACTGGAGTTGCTACATGAACACCTAGTTTTTTACAAGCCATTCCCATATGTAATTCAAGTACTTGTCCAATATTCATACGAGATGGAACACCTTGTGGATTTAACATAATATCAATTGGTGTACCATCTGGTAAATAAGGCATATCTTCTTCTGGTAAGATTAGGGAAATAACACCTTTGTTGCCATGACGTCCTGACATTTTATCACCAATTTGAATCTTACGTTTTTGAATGATATAAACTCTTACTACTTTACTTACTCCACTAGGTAAATCTTCATTGTCTTCTTTCGTGTATACTTTTACATCATGAACAATTCCTTCTCCACCATGTGGTACTGTTAGAGAAGAATTACGGACTTCTCTTGTTTTTTCTCCAAAGATGGCATGTAATAATTTTTCTTCGCTTGTTAAGTCTGCCATTCCTTTTGGTGTTACTTTACCTACTAGAATGTCACCTTCTTTGACTTCAGTTCCAATTCTAATAATACCATTTTCGTCTAGGTTTTTACGAGCATCTTCACTAACGTTTGGAATATCTCTCGTGATTTCTTCTGGTCCTAATTTGGTATCGCGACATTGGGTTTCATAATCTTCAATGTGTAGTGATGTATATACATCTTCTTTGACTAATCTTTCATTCATGATTACAGCGTCTTCGAAGTTATAACCATTAAATGTCATGAAGGCAATTGTCATGTTTTTACCTAAAGCTAGTTCTCCTTTATCTGTACTTGGTCCATCGGCAATAATTTGTCCACGTCTTACTTTATCTCCCGCTCTAACGATTGGTCTGTGGTTTGCTGTTTCGCCTTGGTTTGATCTTTCAAAAGTAGCAAGTTCATAAGTATCAGTTCCTTTGGCATTTTTTACAACAATTTTCTTTGCATCCACATAATCTACTATACCTTCTGCATGTGATACTACTACAGCTCCACTATCTCTTGCTGCTACATATTCTACACCAGTTCCAACATATGGTGCTTCTGTTGTTAATAGTGGTAATGCTTGACGTTGCATGTTTGCTCCCATTAGGGCACGAGTTGCATCATCGTGTTCTAGGAATGGGATTAAGCTTGTTGTAACTGATACTACTTGTTGTGGTGATACGTCAATATAATCTACTTGTTCTGCTGGAATGATAACATTTTCACCATTAAATCTACCAGCAACAGTTGCGTCAGTAATTTCCATATCATCATTTACGTTTACTGTTGCTTGTGAAATATAGTAATCTTGTTCTTCATTCGCCGTTAAATATTCTACTTTATCTGTTAATTTTTTATTTTCTACTTTACGATATGGAGTTTGAATAAATCCATATTCATCAATTTTGGCATAGCTTGCTAGAGAAGTAATTAGTCCAATATTTTGTCCTTCTGGAGACTCGATTGGACAAATTCTTCCGTAGTGAGAAGCATTTACATCACGTACTTCCATTCCAGCTCTATCACGAGATAATCCGCCTGGTCCTAAGGCAGATAATCTTCTTTTGTGAGTAAGTTCTGCAATTGGGTTTACTTGATCCATAAATTGTGATAGTTGGCTTGAACCAAAAAATTCTTTGATTACAGCAGTTACTGGTCTAATGTTAATTAAAGTTTTAGGGGTAACTGTTTCAATGTCTTGAGTAGTCATTCTTTCTCTTACTACTCTTTCCATTCTAGATAGTCCAATTTTTAATTGATTTTGTAATAATTCTCCTACTTGTCTTACACGTCTATTTCCTAAATGATCAATTTCATCATCATGTCCAATTCCATCAAGTAAATTTAAATAGTAAGAAATTGATGCATAAACATCGGAAATAGTTAGTGTTCTTATATCTAGAGTTTGATCATTTCCAATCAATTTAACTTTTTTTGTTGGATCTTTTGGTGAATAAACATATAATACTTGAACTGTTTTGTGATTATCTAATTCTTCATTTACTTTTACATCTTCATAGCCATAACCATTATCTAATAGTTCTTGTAATTTTGTATATACTTCTTTCGTTATTTTGGTACCATCTGTAAATATTGTTTCTCCATCTACTACAATATCCTGAGCTAAGACATTATTTAAAAGCCTATCTGTAATATTTAATCTCTTATTAAATTTATAACGACCAACACGTGCTAAATCATAACGAAAGTTATCAAAGAATCTCGTAATCAATTGATTTTTTGATGAGTCTAACGTGGTTGGTTCTCCTGGTCTTAATTTCTCGTAAATTTCGATTAAGGCTTCATCGGTATTCTTAGTTGAATCTTTTTCAATTGTATTTTTTAAGTAAACGTTGTTATCAAATACTTCTAAAATATCTTCATCAGTAGAAAGTCCAAATGCTCTTAATAGAGTCGTAACAGGTACTTTTCTAGTTCTATCAATTCTAACATAGATAACATCTTTTGCATCTGTTTCATATTCTAGCCAAGTTCCACGTGTTGGTATTACTTTGGCTGCAAATACCGGTTTTCCATTTTTGTCTAATTCTTTTGAGTAATATACACTTGGTGATCTTACTAATTGAGATACAATTACTCTTTCTGCTCCATTAATAATGAAGGTACCACTTTCTGTCATTAGTGGCATATCTCCTAAAAAGATTTCTTGTTCTTTTACTTCTCCTGTTTCATTGTTAAATAATCTTGTTTGTACTTTTAAAGGAGATGCATAGGTAATCTGTCTATCTTTACATTCCTTTAAGGAATATCTTGGTGTATCAAATTCGTATTCTCCGAATTCTAGTGATAGACTACCTGAAAAACTTTCAATTGGGAATAAGTCTTCAAAAACTTCTTTGATCCCTGTTTTTACGAACCATTGATATGATTCTTTTTGAATTTGTAATAAATTATCAAGTTCTAATGAATTTTTGATCATAGAAAAATTTCTTCTTTTTCTATAATCGCCACTTTGCTTTAATTTATAAGCCATTAAATTTCACCCCTATGCCTAGTTTTTTCGCTATTCCACGTCAAAAAGAGACGCGTTTCCAATATATAATGTTAGCATCTCTTCTTTGAATTGTCAATGAAAAAAGCTAATAAAAATTAACTTTTTCCCACAATTTTGTTGATAATTATTTTTCTCATTTATGAATTAAATTTCTGTATCTTCTAAATCCTCTTTTAAAAGATTTAAAAATAACTTTGATAATTCTTTTAGTCTATTTTCGTCCGTTTCTTCTTGGATCATTATTTTTTCTTCTTTTTTGATTGCTTCTACAATTTTAACATTTTCCATATCTGGATTTTCTTCTTTATCAATAGGTGCGATTAAATAATATTTTTTTCCGGAGTATTCTAACATTTTTAGAATTGTATATTCACTTTCATCTCCAAGTGTAATAATATCATATAATTCTATTTCTTTCATCTTTGCATTCCTTTCACATTTTGATTTGCAATATCATTGACATTGTACCATCCTTCTGCATAGGCGTTTATTTCAGCATTTATTAGTGGAGAACTTCCATCATAATCTTGAAGATACTTTTCTTGATTGGCAGTTAGAATACTTACCACTTCGCCACCATTTTTAATTAATTCATCTATTTTTTGGTTGGCTAATTCATCACTGGCATAGATTTGGTTCATTCCGTTTTCATTTAAAATTGCTACTCCTAAAATAACTCTTTTATCTGTATTCTTATAATATGCAGAATAAGAATTTTCACCTAAATAAGCATCATATTCATTATTATATATTCTAGTTCCTTCATTTAACTTAATATTTCCGCCAATTTTTATAAAAGATTCTTCTTTATTTTCAATATTTTCATCTTCTAGTATCGTTAAATTTTCTGGACTTGATTCTTTTTCGTCATTACTTTGATTAGATTGCTGTGATGTCGTATCTTGCTTTTCCGTTTCATTTGTTGTCTTTTCTTGACTAGATGTTTTATCTACATTTTCCGCTTTAGTAACTATATCATCCCCAGCTTTTATTTGATAAGGATTTTCTAAATCATTTAAACTTTTTTCAATTTCTTTTTCTAAATCGGTGTTTTTAACATCATTTTCTGAAACACTTTCTGTTGTTGCTTTTGCTGACTTTGACTCTTTTCTATTGTTTATTAATTCGCTAGCTCCAACACTTGTTAATCCTAATATTAACGTAGCTGCAATAACTCCTATTCTGACTTTTATTTCTTTATCCATATTTTTTAATGATTTTCTTATCTTCGTTACGATGCCAGAAATTGGTTTTTTGGTATTATTTTTTTGAAGAATTGGTTGGTTTTCATCTGAAATAAGTTCTTTTACTGGTACAGATTTATTTTTTATATCATCATTATTTCCAATTGATATGTATTCTTCTTTTGACCATGGTGCTTTGTTAATATCTTCTGCTTTTGCTTCTTCATATATATCATTCATAAATAAGCCATTTATATTTTGATATGAGCTAGGTTCATTAAAATTATCTTGAGCTATTTTTTTCTGTTGGATTGGAGCTACATAATCAGGAGAATTAATCGTTGGGGTAGCTTTTTCCATTATCTGGTTCCAACTATTGGCTGCTTTTTCAAAATTTGGTGTATATGGTGGAATATCGCTCAAAGATTCTTTGCTGGAAATAGATTTTTCTATTTCTTCATAATAATCATCTTTTGGTTCTTCTATTCCAGCTTGATTTCTAATATTCTGCCACAATTTTTGAGAATTTCTAAAATTTACGGATTTAGATGATAAATTTTGATTTTCATCTCTTTCTTCAAAAAGAGGTAGTGGATATGGTTGATTTGATTTATTTAATAAATCATCTGGTTCATTGGTCTTTTTAGAATCATTTTGTTCTATAGAAAACTCTGTTTCGATTGGTTTTGGTATTTCTTGTTTTTTCGAATAAAATTGATCAAAATGATCTTCATTTTCACTTATTACTGCTGATTCGGGAGATGGTTGTTTTGTTTCATTTAATTTTTTTCTTTCGTCTTCTGATAAGTAATCCATCATTAATCTATTAATTAATTGTTTTTCTAAATCGGTATCGGTTGATGAATTCATCTCGTGCATTGAAACTTCACTCTTACTATCTTTTAGTAAATCATCCATAATCGGTTCTAATGGGGGATCTTCCGCTAGATCTTCTTGTTTCTTTTGTTCAGAAATGTTTTCCTTATTTAATAATGTTTGAGCCATAATTTGAGCAACGATATCTTCTTCATCCGTTACTGAACTATTTGATAATGACTGTGCATTTTTCATTGTACTTAGATTTTCATTTTCTACTACTGAATTATCTTTTGATTCTTTTATAACTTCTGTACGGAAATTTGCCATATTACTGATACTATTAGAAATAGCCTTTTGCATGATTTTTAATTCCTGTAATGCTTTTTCGTCATCTTCTTCTCTTGGGGTTTTGGAATTTTGATATTTTGATACATTTTCATCTATCTTTCTTTTTATTTTTTCTAATTCTTGGTATATTTCCCTTACATCTTTCATAGTATTCACCTCTCGGTAATATATTAACATATTATTTATGGTTATTCAACACCTTTGTTTTTTGTTGACAAAAAAAGAAAAGAAAATGTCATTTCCAGACATTTTGCTTTTCTCTTTTCTACTTTTATTATTGAAGTTCTACAGTAGCGCCAGCTTCTTCTAATTGTGCTTTTAAAGCTTCTGCTTCTTCTTTTGCAATTCCTTCTTTGATTGCTCCACCATTATCAGCGATTTCTTTTGCTTCTTTTAATCCTAATCCAGTTACTTCTTTAATAATTTTAATAACTGGTAATTTGTTAGCACCTGCTGCAGTTAAAACAACATTAACTTTAGAAGGTCCTTCTTCTACAGCTGCTGCAGCTGGTGCTGCTGCTACTGCTACTGCACTTGGATCTACTCCAAATTCCTCCTTCATTGCATCTACTAATTCTTTTACTTCAAGAATTGTCATTTCTTTTAAAGCACTGATAAATTCGTCTCTTGTTAATTTTGCCATTATATTTTCCTCCTTAATTTTTATTTTTTTAGTTTTCTTCTTTATCTTTTGTGTATAAATCTAAGCAGATTGATAAATCTCTAATTGTTGCTATCATTCCACCTGCTAACATTGTTAACAATCCTTCTCTAGATGGAATAGCTGCGTATGATTTTAATTCCTCTAGTGTTACAACACGACCTTCTACTACTCCTGCTTTTAATTCTAAAGCTTCATGATTTTTAGCAAACTCACTAATAATCTTTACAGGAGCTAGTTCATCGCTAGAGAATGAAATTGCAGTTGGTCCTTCTAAATAGCTATCTAATTCTAATCCAGAATCTTTGATAGCTCTTTTTGCTAAAGTATTTTTATATACTTTGTAATCAGAACCTGATTCTCTTAAACTTCTTCTTAATTCTGTTACTTCAGATACCTTTAAGCCACGTGGGTCAAATAATACCACTGATGAAGCATTAGAAAATTTTTCTTTAATTTCATCAATTACTGCTTGTTTTTGTTCTAATATTTTTGCATTTGCCACCTATAACAACTCCTTTCTTTCATTCATGCCATAATAAAACCCTCGTTTTAGTTACGAGGGATAAAAAGGTTAGTGCTTTTTTATTCCTCGGTAAGATTTTCAAACGTCATTCACGTCCTTACTGTCTTTGGCATAAATTCTGCATTCGGGTTTTATTATATAACAACTATGATTATTTGTCAAATGAATTTAAATCAATTTTAATTCCAGGACCCATTGTAGAAGAAATAGAAATATTTTTTACATAGTTTCCTTTAGCAGTTGTTGGTTTTGCTTTTAAGATTACTTCAATAAAAGCTTTTAAATTAGCTACTAATTTTTCATCTTCAAAGCTTGCTTTTCCAAAAATTCCATGAACATTTCCAAAACTATCCGTACGGTAATTTACTTTACCTTTTTTAGTCTCTTCAATTGCACGTACCACATCTGTTGTAACAGTTCCTGTTTTAGGGTTTGGCATTAAACCTTTTGGTCCTAATAATTTACCAATTTTACCTAACATAGGCATCATTTCTGGTGTTGCGATAATTACATCATAATCAAACCAATTTTCGTGTTCAATTTTGGCAATCATGTCAACATCTCCAACATAGTCAGCTCCAGCGTTTTTAGCTGCTGTTGCTTGTTCTCCTTTCGCTAAAACAAGAATTGTTTTGCTTTTTCCTGTTCCATATGGTAATACTACTGCTCCACGTAACTGTTGATCGGCTTTTTTTACATCTAAGTTTAAATTCATAGCAACTTCTAAAGTAGCATCAAATTTTGCATTAGATGTTTTCTTTGCTAGAGCAATTGCATCTTCTATAGAATAAGCTTTATTTTTATCTATTTGTTCTAAATTAGCAATATGTCTTTTGCTTTTTTTCATTTTTTTACCTCCTTTGTGGTCTATAGCGGACTTGTAATCCTTCCACGGATAGGTGATTACACCTATTAGGAATTATTCGATTTTTGATTCTATTATTTTCAATTAGTCTTTAATTTCGATTCCCATGTTACGGGCTGTACCTTCTATAATTTTCATTGCATCTTCAATATCATAAGCATTTAAATCGGGCATTTTAGTTTCAGCAATTTCTCTTAATTGTTCACGAGTAATTGTTGCAACTGTTTCTCCTTTGGTAGCACCTTTCCCAATCTTAGCAATTTTTTTTAATAAGAATGCTGCTGGTGGAGTTTTTAATGCAAGATCAAATGTTCTATCTTCATAAATTGTGATCTCAACTGGTAAAATATCTCCCATTTTATCTCTTGTTGCATCATTGAATTTGGTACAAAATTCTTGTAAGTTAATTCCTGCAGGTCCTAATACTGTTCCAACTGGTGGAGCAGGTGTAGCACGTCCAGCAGGGATTTGTAATTTAATTTTCTTCGTAATTTCTTTTGCCACGAAAAACACCTCCTATTAATTATTAATATTATTTTTTCGCGAGTGGTTCAAACGGGTTAGAAAAGTTCAGTTTGGCGTCCGCTTTACTTCCTTTCCTTCTTTCTCCTTCCACTTATTAAACCTAATATCTGGTTGCGGTTATAATCATAGCATAAAAAATCTCGCTTTTCAACTGTTTTTTGTTTTTATTTTATATTAATTTTATCATTCAATACTTGCAATATCGGTGAAATCGACTTCTACTTTGGTCACTTGTCCAAATAAATCCACATTAACATTTAGTTTTTGAGTCTTCATATCGGCACTTTCAATAGTTCCTTCCATATCTTTGAATGGTCCATCTAAAATCTTTACTCTTTTACCAGGTTCTAGTTCCTTCGTTACATCAATCCTACTTAATCCCATTGAACCTAAAATGTTATCTACTTCATGGGGTAATAATGGAATTGGTTTTGCTCCTTTTCCAGAAGATCCAATAAATCCTGTTACTCCTTGCGTATTTCTCACAATATACCATGCTTCATCTGACATTACCATTTCAACTAGTACATATCCTGGAAACATCTTTTTAACTTTTTCTTTTTTTACTCCATTTTTTACTTCAATAATTTTTTGTTCTGGTACTACAACACGATAAATATTATTATGTAATTCCATAGAATTAATCATCATTTCTAACTTTTCTTTTACTTTATATTCATATCCTGTAACTGTATTTACTACATACCATTCTTTTTTCATTATGCAACACTCCTTAATAAAGATACTAACATATCAATCGCATAGAAATATACTCCTAAACATATCATAAATGTTACTGTTGTAATAGAGTATTTGACTAATTCTTTGCCACTTGTCCATCTAATACGTCCGATTTCTTTTTTTACGCCTTTAAAATATTTGGTTATTCCATTTAATATTTTTTTCATATATCCTCCTATTACAAATATTTGATTAAAATAAAAACACCTTCGTGTTGCTTTAAATATAGCACTTCAGGAGCTTTATGTCAATCATTTCTTGTAGTTTTTATCTTTTTTGAAGAAAAAATACTTCTATATATTTTTCTTCTTTTTTTATCTTTTCGATGGTAAAAAATGCTGAGTTTATTTAATTTCTATGTATTGCAATCTTTTTTATTAAATATAAGCATATTTTAATATTTTTTGGTAATAATATTATCATATTTGGTGATATTTTATTCATTATATTTTTGTTCTATAATTATTGTTTATAATTAGAATGAATGGATGGGTGATAATTCATGGACTTTGGCAGTAAAATACAGATGCTTAGAAAAAATCACAATTTATCTCAAGAAAAGTTGGCTTCTATTTTAAAAATTAATCGTAATTATTTATCTAGGATAGAAACTGGTAAGTCCGAGCCTTCTTTATCTGTAATTCGTGATATTGCTCAGTATTTTCATATTGATATTGCTACGTTAATGGATATTCAGATGAATGGAAGTAATGCAGAAGAAAAAATTCAAAAAATTGTGGAAGGTTGTCAATATTTAATGGATGATGATTTGGATTTTCTTATTCGTGTGATATCTGTTATGAGGGAAGAATATGTAAAGAGGGATTTTGATTAACTTCTTTTTTTATGCTATAAAAGTTCTTGTATGTTTTATCTTTTAAATATTTTTATATCAGATATTTGTATTTATTCAATTGAATCATACAATTTTATCTAATTCAATTTATCTAGTTAAAAATATTATTTTTCAACAACTTTGTGGATAATTTATTAGTTTTTTTATATCAATGGTCTTTCTACAATTCAGTACTTTTTGTCAATAAAGATTAGATTGCTTTTTTTGATATTCAATATTATAATTGTGTTATATTTAGAAACGGAGGTAGTTTATGCGTATTAGTCAGGATTGGGAAGATTATCAATGTCTTGCTAGTGGAGATGGAGAAAAGATTGAAAAATGGGGAAATATTATTTTAAGAAGACCTGATCCTCAAATTATTTGGAAAAAATCAAATAGTCAAATTTGGAATGAATGGGATGGCTTTTATCATCGTAGTAATAAGGGTGGTGGTAGTTGGGAATTTAAAAAAAAGATTCCTGATGAATGGAAGGTTCATTATAAAGAATTGACATTTCAGGTAAGTCCTACTAATTTTAAGCATACTGGTATTTTTCCAGAGCAAGCTGTGAATTGGGATTATGTGATGAAGAGAATTCGTAATGATAATCGAGTTGAATTTAGAGTATTGAATTTATTTGCTTATACAGGTTGTGCTACGATGGCGGCTTCCATGGCAGGTGCTAGTGAAGTTGTTCATGTAGATGCTTCTCGTGGTATGATTGAATGGGCAAAGAAAAATAGAGATTTATGTGGACTTACGAATCATAAAATTCGTTTTATTGTGGATGATGTTATTAAATTTTTGGAACGAGAAAAAAGACGAGGTCGAACTTATCATGGGATTATTATGGATCCTCCTAGTTATGGGAGAGGCCCTAATGGAGAGGTATGGAAGTTAGAGGATAATTTACAAGAATTACTTTTTAAGGCTAGAGATGTATTAGATAAGGATTATTCTTTCTTATTAATTAATTCTTATACTACTGGTGTATCTCCTACTTCTTTAAATAATATATTGAAATTGACATTTTCTAATAATCAAGTAGAAACAGGAGAAATAGGACTTCCAATTTTAGAAAATAATTTGGTACTTCCTTGTGGTATTTATGGCAGAGTTACCAAAGATTAATATATTATACGAAGATAATCATTTACTGGTAGTAGAGAAACCTGTTTATATGCCAGTATGTGAGGATGAATCCCATGATTTAGATTTATTGAGTGTGCTAAAAAATTATTTGAAAGAGAAATATCAAAAGCCAGGAAATGTTTATTTGGGGCTTGTTCACAGACTTGATCGTCCCGTTGGTGGGGTGATGGTATTTGCTCGTACTAGTAAGGCTGCTAGTAGGTTGAGTAAAGAGATCGTGAATCATGAATTAGAGAAAGTATATTTGGCAGTGGTAGAGGGAGAGGTACTAGAGTCGGGAGAAATGTTTGATTATTTAGTTAAGGATCAAAAGAAGAATCAGTCTTACGTTACGGATAAACAGCATGGAAAAGAAGCAAGATTACATTATAAAAGATTAGGTTATAGAAATGGCTTTAGTTTAGTGGAAATACATTTAGAAACCGGAAGAAGTCATCAGATTCGAGTACAATTTTCATCACGTGGATTTCCATTAGTTGGAGATGCAAAGTACAATCCACATCATGATGGGAAAACTAGTATTGCTTTATTTGCTAAAAAGTTATCTTTTTATCATCCTGTTACCAAAGAAAAGTTAAGTTTTAAGTTAGATGTGCCAAAAAGATACCCTTTTAATTTGTTTTAGGGGATCTTTTTTTATTAATTAGCGTTAATTGGTAATTTTCTTTTATATGGGTTTCCTAAATAAGAGACTAAACAATTGACTAGTTATTATGAAAAATATACTTATATTGATAATGATTTACCTATTTTCATTTTTCTGATAATTGATAATCAAAAATTTAAAATGTTGTTTTTCTTGTATAATTTAACATTATTCTAGCTTTTTTTTATTTTCTCATGATATAATATCTTATACCAACAAAAGGAAGGGGATAGAATTTATGGCACTTACAACTACATTAAATGATTTAGAATGGCAAAGGGTTCAACAGATTATACAAAATGTCTTATTTAAAAGAAAATTTCGTTTTAATGAAAAAACAATTAGGAAGGTAATTGGGGAACATCTGAAGCAATTTGGAATGGATAGTACTATTATGGAATGTTCTTATTTTCAAATTTTATTTTTAAATACTTTGGATCAATTTGTTGAAGAAGGAATTTTATATTATATGGATGGAATTTATATTCCTTCATCTTATATGGTATTGCATGAATATGATACTAAATGGGCAGATTTATTATATTTATATGATGATAATTCTCAATCTCCTGTTTATATTAATATTCATACTTTAAAGGATACAAAGATTCGAAAAAAAAGAGATATTCTTCTAACTGGTGGTTATATGGATCAAGATAATAGTAAGTTATTACCGCCTAATCTTTCTTTACAGGAAATTGCTTATTTATATCATTCTTTTTTAAAGGAAGGAGCTAATAAGGAAGAAGCAATTTTACATGTTTTAAATTACTATCATATCAAAGTTTTGATACCAAAAGATGAAATTGGTCGTGCTGTTATTATTCAAAATAAAAAGGATGTTCAAAAGAAAATATTAAGAAAAGATCATCTTCTTAATTAGTATCAATTTATTCATTTTGATAAATTTGAAAAAAGACAATTATATTAGAGATTATTCTTAAAGTTTGAGAATAAATCATTCATTTATAATTGTCTTTTTTCAGTTTATTCCAAATTATTTTTATTTGTTTTCTTTTGTTTCGTTAGAATATAAGCTTTCTTAGTTTCGTTATCAGGTTTTACTAATGAAATATTTGAATACTCTCCAGCAAAAATTCTAAATAAACCGCTACCAATTTCATTATCAACAAGGGCTTGTAAACTTCGAGCACCACTTTGCTCGGCAATGGATAATTCGGTTATATATTCAATAAACTCATCGTTAAACTCAAAATTAACTCCTAATATTTCAAAGAATTTTTTGTAAGTATTGAGTGGACTAAAATTTGATTCTTTTAATATTTTTTTGATATCTTCTTTCGTTAAGGGATTCATTGCAATCTTTTTTGAGAATCGTCCTATTAATTCTCTCATAATTCCATATTTTATAAAATCACTTGTTGTAAGGTGTTTATAATCATCTCCATTAGTAATCCCAGTAAAAGCTCCTACTCCTACAATGGTTAATTTTGATGTATCAAATTTTTGATTGTTAAAATAGAATTCTGTTCCATCTAGTAACTTTAACAATGATCTTTGAACTCCTAATCTAGAAACATGAGATTGATTGTCTCCAGGTTTTTCTGCTAGTTTATCAAATTCATCTATCACTAAAATTCCTTTTTTTGCAAGTTCAATATCTCCATTTGCTGCAAAACATAAATCTTCTAGCATATTTGTTATCTTTCTTCCTTCATAACCGGTTTCAGAAAGTGATGTAGCATCCTCTATCACGATTGGTATATTATAAAGTTTTGATATTCTTTTTAATATTTCAGTTTTTCCTGTACCGGTAGAACCATAAATTAAAATATTTTCTTTTAACTTTGCTATTAAGTCCATATCTAAATTTGAATTAACAACTTTTTGATTTTTAAATAATGCTGTTAGGATTTGCATGATTTGTTCATCTTGCGATATAATTGTTTTTTTTATTGATATATACATAGATGATATATCTGTTGTTTTTTCAAATTCATCTTCAACATAATCTGAATCACCTTTTTTACTTTCTTTTTGTAAGTAAGATATTATGTCTTTATTCAATAACTTTGTCAATCCACTACCTTTATCGCTTCTTAAATAATATTTTGCAGTATTTGCTATTTTCTTTTTTTTAATTTCTATAAAATCTACTCTATTTTCATTGTCTTTTATTACCCTATCTATATTATCACTTAAAAATACATATTCCCCTTCGTTTGCATTTTCATTCATGATACTTGCATATATTCCAGCATTACTTCCACTTAAAACATTACATATATTGTTATTGTTAGCATTTGTAAAACTAATTCCTGAAACATAGTCCATAAATTCAAAAATTTCATATTTTTTATTTTGATAAGTGATGTATTTTTTTTTGAATAAATATCCCATTCTTAAACTTGCCATAAAATTCCTCCAATATTGGAAGTTATTATATCATAATTTTACTTTTTAACCTAGTAAAAATTTAGATTGAGTTCATTATAATTTTAAGTAAATAAAATACTTATCTAGTTTGATTCTTTTTATAAAGATATTTCTAGATAAGTATTTTTTATATAGTATATTGTTTGATGAAAAAGTTTAGAAAAGAAACAAAAAGGAATATTTTTTATTTGGGATAAGTTCTTTTTTTTACAAATCTGGCAATATTAGTTTCATTTACTTTTTCAGGAATAAATTCTACTTCATCTTGGGCTTGAAGGGGAGACTCTTTTTCAATGATGTTGGTATTTAAAAGTAAGTATTCTTGATTTTTTGATTCAATTTTTCCTCCATAACCGTTAAATTCGGTAATTTGACCTATTTGTGGCTTCATATCGTTGATACTCCTCCTTTTTTTTATTTAATATTTCTTTAGCAGTATTTAATTCCTGCATTATTCTATCATCATCTCTTGGGATATAAGCTTCCTGAATTTGTAAGTTTGTATCCAGATATGCTATCCAATCTTCTCCGCTTAATAAGTATATTATGTTTTCTGTTTGTTCTGGTGGAATTAGTTCACACTCTTGATATATAGCTGGATTATTTTTTGTAATCATTTGATTTAAGAGATGGAATTTATTTAATTGAGTGGATATTTCTTCTTTCGTTTGGTATTCTCTTATATTATCTCTTAATACTCTATATTTTGGTAGATTTGTTTTATCTGTATTAATCTTTACATAATCCCTATCTTGTGAAGTTGTTGCTAATACAATTCCACTTCCTCGTAAATCAAAATGAAATGTTGGTAAATTTTCTTGGATATTTTCTTTTATTTCTATTGTTTTACTGGTTTTATCTTCTTTCATAGCATAATGATCAGTGATAAAAACGTTTTCAATTGGCAAGGGACTCTCTTTACTTTTTTCAATTAACATTTGAGCTACTTGTTTGATTGCGTCAATTACTTCTTCATCTGAATAAAGATCTTTTTCGACACTATATCTTAATTCATTTAGAAAGATAGAGTTTCCATTTCTAAATCCAGATACTCTACTAATGAATTTTCCTGTTTGAGAGTCCGTTAAGCGGATATGGAAAGCATTTTCATTTTCTTGACAGAAATTATATAAACTCTCTCCTACTCCCATAATTCTCATACATGATTTCGTTCTTTCTCCGTAAGTGATATTTATTGGGTTAGTAAAATTTCCTAGATTAATATTTAATTTTTTACCATTTACTAAAATATCTTCATTTATGGGAGGAGTTGTTATTTCTTTTCTTTGATACAATCTAACTAGATTTTCCACTGCTCGATCTAATCTGGAGTTTGAGTCTCCTATAACGGTTGCTGCATTGGGATTGGGATTTAATTTTATTACTTTGGCATTTTCTTTTCCTAATAGTACTTCATAGCGATTTGAACTACTAGATAAGACATTGGCATAGTTGATGATTTCTGGTAAATTTATTTCTTCCTTCTTGGCCTTTTTTTCTTCCATATATTTATAGATTTCATTGAATTTGGTTATCATTGCTGCTATATCATAACTTTCTAAAGATAAATTTGATTTTTCTAGTGATTCTTTAAAAGTACCCTGCCATTCTGGAAATTTATATTTTTGTAATAGAGATTTTAATGCTTGATATGCTTCTTCCTTGTAAAAAACAGTATCTTGTAATTCTTTTGGATTAATTTCTTGAAGGATAGAAAATATGGGAAAGTCATCATGGGGAACATGATAAATTTTTTTGACGTCGTAATTGCTATATTTTATTTGTGTTTTAATGTTTGGAGATATTTTTTCATCTTTTATCATGTATCTTAAAATTTCTTTTAACTTTGTTATATTTTGTTTTGTTTCTTTGGTATTGAACTCTTGTCCCTTTGATTTTAAAAATAATAGACATTCTTTTATTTTTTCTATATTTTCTTCGTTGGGATTAGATATAGAGTTTAAATTTTCTAAATGATAATATTCTATTGTGTTATATAAATCATCTATTGAAATAATCTCATTAGAATATGTTAATGAGCTTACTAAATCGGCAATTAAAATATTTAATAAGCTATTTTCATCATAAGTGTAATCTAATTTTAATTCTTTTTCATAATGATTGTTTTTTCTATATTCTTCTCTTTTCTTTCTTAAATATTGTCTATTTATTTCATAGATAATTGTTAAATTTTTATCTACATCTTCTTTATTTTTTATTTTAGTATAAATATCTATTAAGAATTTTTGTGGATTTTGATTGAATTGATCTAACTCATTTTCTGGTATTATTTTTAGTTTTTTTATCGTGTTTATATCTATTGCATTTGCTAAAATGGTTAAATCTTCTAATGGAACTGGCAAATTTGGCTCTATTAGGGAATTTTTTATTCTAGTTAGACGATTAATGTCTATTTCATGTTCCTTTTTAAAACGGGCTTGTAATATTGAATCATAAATATTTTGGGCATTGGTTATATTTAATTTATCATAGGAAAATAGACTCATATATTTGTTGAAGTCTTCTTCTTCTAAATTAATTGCTGTTTTTAGATTATCATTTTCTAAATAATATAAATATTTTGGTCCAAATCTATTTACGAATTGATCAAGATGTTCTAAGTTCAAGTGATACTCTTTTGCAAGAGGTATCTTCACTGTTTGATAGAATTCTTCATTGTACATATTTAATAAATTTTCATGATGATTTATATATTCCATGATTATTAGTAGATTTTCTAAGTTATTTTCTGTTAATAATCCTAATAGTTCTTTATCTTCTTTTATTGTTTTTAAAATTAGAGCATCTTTGGATAGATTTGTTAATTTAAAGGGAAGTCCTTCTTTTAATTTCTTTTTAAATAAATCTAAGTTGTCTTCATATACTTCTTTATCACAATTATTTATATATTTAAGTTGGTTAGTTTCTAATAATACTTTTAAGAATTCAGAGTTTGTTATGAGAGGTCCAATACGTTCAAATTGATATCCTTCTTTTACTTTTTGAATAATTTTTTCCATATATGGTTCTAATTCTTTATTTGAAAAAATATCCACGAAATCTAGTTGATTCATATCTATCAGTAAGTTCATTAATTCTTGATCATCTTTAAAAGAATGCGTTTTATAATTATGTGTTATAGTTAATTTTTTTCCATTTCTAATGTGTTCTTTTATGATTGGTACTAATTCTTGTATTTCTTGTTCATCTTCTATAAAATCTAAATTTTCTAAATAACCGGCTCCTATTAATGGTCTTATTAATTTATTTTTATATTCTTCTTTGGCGGAACCCCATAAGTTTATACCATAGCCTTCTTTTATGAGTTGTAAGGCTTTTTCTAGGTACTCTTCTTTATATTCAATAAAGTTTAGTATAGAAAGATTTTTGTTTTCCAAACAATAATTGATAAATTTTTCGTTTTCTTTAAATTCTTTTGGTAAATTTTTTATTTGATAATTGGGATCTTTTATTTTTTCCATAAAAATGGAGGTTAAATCTTCTAATTCTTCGTTTGAAATATTAAAATTTGCCATTTCTGTACTATCTATGAAAATTCCCACATTAATGTAGTTTTGAAGTATTTTTAATACAATTTTTTTGTTTTCAGCTATTTTATTGTATCCAAATGCAGAAGCTAGAATTCCTAATATATTATCTACTTCTTCTTCCGTTTCTAGAAGGGGTATTTCCATATAAGTTTCTAATAGTTTATCTTTTAAATCACTATTTTTTATGATGGGGTAATCTCGTAATTCTCCTATTTTATCAAATTCTTTTTTTTCGATTATTTCTTTTAATTCATTGTATCTTTCTAAATTATAATCCATTGTTCTCTACCTCTAATTTAAGATTAACATAAATATTTTGATAAATAAATAATTTTTTTAGCTGTTGACAATTCTTTAATGATATTTAAGTAAAATACTTACCTAGTTTGATTCTTTCTATCAAGATATTTCTAGATAAGTATTTTTAATATCTTTTAGTTTTGATTCTTTTTTTCTAATATTTTTAGATTATTTACGATAATTTGATATTGATCAAATCTTTTTTCGACACGTCCATAAATTTTAATGATATCTTTTTTATCAATATTATTATGTTCTTTATATATTTTAGGAAACAGTGTTAGAGATATTTGTCCATATTCGTCGGATGCTGTCACAAAAGCCATGATGTCGTTTTTCTTTGTTGTTACTTCTTTTATTTGATCAATGGATAAAACTAGAGTGATGGTTTTATCAAAATTTTCTTCTATCGATCTGGTGTCTAGATCATAAGCAGTTTTGTAAATATTAGTAGGATGATTGCTTAAATAGAAGCCAAAGATAGTTAGTTGGTTTTCAATTTTTTCTTCTTTGGTATAATCATCATAAGGTACTAGGGTTGGGATAGATAGTTCAATTAGTCCTGCATCTTTTGTCAGATCAGCATAATTAATAATATTGTCAAGGTTGTTGATTAATGTTAATTCATTTGTACCAAAAGAATTAAAACATCCTGCTTTAATTAAAGAGATTAAGACTTTTTTGTTGATGCCAATGGAATAGGTTCTTATGACAAAGTCAATAAAGTCTTTGTAGGGAGAATTTTCTCTTTTTTTGATAATTTCTCTAGAGATTAGTGTGCCAACATTGTTAATGATAGATAATGGGCAACGAATTGAATCCTCTTGCACCTCATATTTATCTGTGCTAACGTTTATATCTGGGGGTAATATTTTGATATTATTTTGTCTTATTTCAGCAAGATAAATTTTGGTTTTTGTATCGTTTCCTATGACATTATTTAAAATGGCGGTTTCAAAGTATTTAAAAAAGTATGTTTTTAAGAAAGCCATTTTGTAGGCAACAGTAGCGTAACCTACGGAGTGGGATTTATTAAATCCATAGTTGGCAAATTTTAGGATTAAATCATAGATTTTTTCGGCTGTTTTAGCTGTATATCCGTTTTGAATGCTTTTTTCTATGAACTTTGGTTTTTCTTTTAATAAAATTTCTTCTTTCTTTTTTGAGATTGCTCTTCTTAAGATATCGGCCTCTCCTAGAGAGTATCCGGCTAGGGTTCTAGCAATTTCTAGGATTTGTTCTTGATAAATGATAATACCATAGGTTGATTTTAAGATAGGTTCTAGGGATTTATCTGGGTATTCGACTAATTCTTGTCCATTTTTTCTTCTAATATAATTATCAATAAAGTCCATTGCTCCTGGACGATATAGAGCTAAGGCAGCAATGAGGTCGTCAAAAGAGGATACTTGTAATTTTTCTAGAAATCTTCTCATACCGGCAGACTCGAATTGGAAGATCCCATCGGTTTTTACTTTTCTAAATATTTCTAGTGTTTTTTTATCATCTAATGGAATATTTGAAAAAGTGATATTTAAGTTTTCATTTTTCTTAATATTAGTAATTACTTCTTGAATTAAGGTTAAGTTAGAAATCCCTAAGAAGTCCATTTTTAATAAACCTAATGGTTCTAGATAATTCATGGAATAAGCTGTGGTATAAATTCCTCGATTGTTTTTATAAAGAGGAATGGTTTCGTCAATGTCACGGTGGCTCATGACGATTCCTGATGCATGTATTCCAATGTTTCGAGGTAAGCCTTCTAAATGTATGGAAATGTCAAATAGGCGCTGATACTTGGGATTTTCGTCAATTAGACGTTTTAATTTGATATTATTTTTAATCGTTTCGGATAGAGTTTCTTTCGAGGATAATAGCTTCGTTAGATAATCTGTGTCTGATGGACTTATTTCTAAGATTCTTGCAACATCTCTTACGACTTGTTTTGCGGCTAGGGTATCAAAAGTAATAATTCCTGCTACTTTTTTTTCTCCGTATTTTTCTATTACATAATTGATGACGTCTTGTCTTCTTTCACTATCGAAATCAACATCAATATCAGGCATGGTAATTCGTTCTGGATTTAAGAATCTTTCGAATAGTAAATCATATTTGATTGGATCAATATCAATAATTCCTAGGGTATAACTAACTAAGCTACCTGCTGCAGATCCTCTTCCTGGTCCTACTAAAATATTATTTTGTTTGGCATATTTTACATAGTCCCAAACAATTAAAAAATAGTTACAGAAATCCATTTGTTTTATAATAGATAATTCTTTTTCTAGTCTTTTTATATATACTTCTGGAACGTTGTCTTTTAATCTTCTTTTTAAGCCTTTATTACATAGATATTTTAAGTAGGTATAGGCATCTATTTTTTCATCATAGACTGGTAAAAGACCTTTTTCGTATGATAATTCAACATTACAGAGATCAGAAATTAACTTGGTTGTATTGATATCTATTTCGGTAGTTAAATCCATTAATTCTTCTTTTGCTAAGAGATGTTTTCCTTGATGGGTATTTAATTCGTATTCTCCTAAAACTTTTAATTCTTTTATCATGTAAAGATAATCTAAGTATTTATAGTCTTCTTTATATAAATAAGAAACATCATTTATTAATACTTTGTCTTCTTTTATTTTTTCTCTTTGTTCTTTGTTGCGATAACCTATATAATGGTTGGGATAGATTTGATAGATAGTATTATCAAAATCATCATATGGCATAATTAAAAGAATTCCTTCTTTATAGAAATTTAATTCTTCTTTGGTTAAGGAGTGTTCTGATACTAGAGTTGATAATTTGATTAGATTTTTATAACCTTGCTGATTCATTGCATAGAGAAGTATTTTTTTGTTCTCTATGTTAAGTTCTATTCCAATAATTGGTTTGATATGGTTATTTTTACATTCTTGATAAAATTCTGGTACACCAAACATATTATTTACATCAGTTATCGCTAGTGAGGTATAGCCTAAAGATACGGCACGAGCAACTAATTTTTTGATTTCGTTTAGGCTTTGTAATAGAGAATAGCTTGTTTTTACTTGTAAGGCTGTATAGTTCATATGATTCACCTCTATTTGTTAAAAATGCTTATTTTTTGTCATTCCTATTTATTTCCTAGGGTTTCCATTAATTTTATTGTATCATCTATTACAGAATCAAATTTACGATCTCCTTTTACAATTACGTTACATTTAGAAACGACAATATCTAGGCCACTACTAATTTTAATATTATCTTTTGTATTTATTTCTTTTAAAGCAATCTCTTGATTTAATTTTTCTCTTTCCATTAGTCTTTTGATTCTAATATCTTTAGGTACTTTTATATAAATTGAGAATACTTCATTATTTTCTTTTATAAAATCTAGTATTTCATCTGATACTAAGCCATCTAGGATGAAGAATTTGTTGTTTTTTCTAAATTTTTCTATTACTATAGGTAGTTTTTCTTTTACTAGTTGGTCATAGCTTTCTATTCCATTTTTTGAAACATATTCTCGTGATTTTTTAAATCCGGCTTCATTTATAATTTTAGTAACTTCTTTTCCATATTGAAAGACAGGAATATTTAATGTTTGACTAATATATTGGCATAGGGATGATTTTCCACTTCCGCTGTAACCTACGATACAAACGATTAAATTTTTGGTAATTTCATTACAAAATAAGTTTTTAGCATGGGTAAGGTCTTTTTTGTTGGTAATTTCATATTTACAATGGGGAAAAATTTCTTCTATTCCACAATATTTTTTCATATTATCTCGTTTGTTTAGTCCCTCGATTAATTCTTCTTTATTAGTAATTCCCGCTCTAATAGCTAGACGGTTTAAGCGATCTTGATATTTGGAGTGAAATGAAATAAGTTGCATTTGGGGAAATATTTTTATTAGTTTATTATAAATATCTATATCAAATATATCATCAATTATTAAGTTTTCATTACGGGGTAATTGTTTTTCAATATAATCTAGAACTGCTTTTTTACTGTCTTTTCGATATTGTTTTAATCCTACTTTGGTGTAATATTCTGTTACTCCATTATATCCTCTTTTAAAAGCTTCATTTTTATATATTTGGGGTAAATCAATAAATGTATAATCTTTTGTATCTATCATTTCTTTTATAATTGTAGATTTTCCATTGCAGGCATATCCTACTAATCCAAAAATTCTTTTCAAAAGAACACCTCCTAATTTTATAAGAATCCTATATTATTTTATTTTATAGTTTATCTTTTAGAATTTTATCCTAAAAATTTATGACTCTTTATTTTTATTCTTTTTTAGTATTTTTCATGAATGAAAAAAAGACTATACTTGTTCTATCAAAATGTTTTCCTAGATGGTAAGTTATAATCTCCACATTAGAAATGCAATTGCAATAGCACCTAGTACGATAATTAGGGCTAAGGTAAAGATTGGAGCGAAACCTTCACTTTTTACACCAATATCTGATGTAAAAGTTCCTTTTCCTTTGGCACCTTTTTTCATATATTTGTTATTTGTATCTGGTCTTTGTAATTTATAGTTTGGTTTTAGATTGACCTTTTCATTACTATCTGATGTTATAATTAGTTCTGATTTATTTCCTTTCTCATCTACAAAATCTTGGGTAACACTATTTTTCATTCTTTTTTCCTCCTACTCTTTTATTTTCACTTATTAAAGTCATTTCAATGGTTAGTTGGTTTATTCTTTCAATGATCCGTTTAGCTTTTACTTTTTCAATTCCTTTGGTAGAAATACTAAAATGTTCTTCTAGATCTTTGATGGTTAGGTTTGATGTAAAGAATGTTGTTAGGCCTTCTTGCATTCGATATTGAAGTATGGTTCCTAGAACTTCATCTCTACTCCACTCTGTCATTGTTTCTGCTCCAATATCATCTATTAATAATACTTCTGCTTTTTTTATTCTTTTAAATTTTTCATTATAGGTTTCTGGATCACTAAAGGATTCTTTTAAGCTTCTTAAAAATTCTGGATAATAAATGATGGCTATTTTATGATCTTTTTTGGCTAATTCATTTAAGGCTGCAGAGATTAAGTAAGTTTTTCCACATCCAAAATTTCCTGTTAAATATAATCCTTTCATTCCAATTCCTGGTCTATAGTCATCTAAAAACTTTTTTAGCCATTTGATAATTTGGAAGCGATCAGGATCATCTAAGTCAATATTTTTCATACTTGCTTCTTTGATTTCTTTTGGTACTTCAAATAGATAAATATTGCTTTTATATTTGTTTCGTTCATCTAATTCTTTTTTATATTTACAAGGGACATAATCAAAGACTAGATTGCCGTTTAATACTTCTGGATAAAATACATATCCTTTATAAGATGTTTTACATTCTAAAATATTTTTACATTTTTTACATTGTGCTAATTCTTTGGCAGATTCTTCTAGTGATGTTGTATATTTCATGAGATAAGTTTTTGGAAGATTTAAAGATGTTACTAATTTTTTAAAGGTAGCATTTTTTTCTAATACAAGGTTATAGTCAGTCTCTAGTTTGGATGGATTATAGGCATAGTTTTCTTTTATGATATTACTGATACTTTTCATCTTTTCCTCCTTATCGATATTCTTTTAGTAAGTCTTGCATCGCTTCTTGTTCTTCTTGAGATGCTTGTTGTTTTTCTATTTTTTTATCGAACCAATCTGGGATTTTTTCTTCTTTTACTATCTTTTGTTTCGTTGTAGGAGTGCTGTTATTTTTTCGATATTTTTTATGTTCTTTTTCAGCTACTCGCATGGCTTCATCTACTGTTTCAATATTTAATCTCATCCATTGTCCTGCGATGGTTTCAGCTAAGTTTCTAGTTAATTTGTTATTATTGGTTTTTAAGATATAATCAATTAAAACATTTACAACTCCTGGTTTTAGTCCATAGCTGATGATTAGGTCTTCTGCTAATTTTAAATCTCTAGTTGTTGGTTCTGAACCATTGTTTTTGCTTTTTAATAATTCATATGGACTGATAGTTTCAAAAGTATAGATCATTTTAGCTCTTTTGGAAGTATCTCCTACTGGTTCTTTTAGATATTCTGGTTGATTATTATAAACAACACTAGGAAGAAGTCCATGATTATCAAATTGATAAAAATTACGGCAAGTTTTTCTTAATTCTTCTTTATTAATGGTACCTCGTTCTGTTATACAAATAGGAATAATATCTTGCATTTTAATTACATCTAGTTGGTAGAGAAAAGATAGTTGTAAAATTAGTTCTTTGATTTCTTTTGTAAAAATTTTATTTTTATCTAGACTACTCGGAAGGGAATCTGCTAAGAAAGCAAAATCAAAATTAGTATCAATATTTAATTTTTGAATATTTTTCTTTCTAATATCTTCATTCAATACTTCATAGGAAGTTAATGGGACTGAGGTAAATACTTCTGAAAAAGAGACTGTAATATCTTGATAACTAGAGGTATTAATTCTAGGAGTTTTGAAATAATTTTTTAATTTATCATATTCTTTTTTTCCTAAGTTATTATATAAAACAACATTTAGAATAGGATGATTAAAGAAATCACTTGCTTTGATTGGAGAATACAACTGATAAATATAGTTATTGATATTTTCTTCTTTAAAGAAGGTCTTTAAAAGGCCAATTGCTTCTAATTTTTGTCTTGCTTCTAGGATTTCGGTTAACGATATTTGCATGTTTGTTACTAGATGGTGATGGGTATATTCTGTACTCATTAATTCCATTTTATCTAAGTCTGACCATAAAGAAAAATATAGCATAATGGAAAGAGGTCCGATGATTGGTTGGTATAACATGGTTAATATGTTTCTGTCTTCTGCTGTAATAATACTTTTATTTACAACAATATAAGTGTCCGCTGGGGAGATATTTAATTCTTTCATACAACCACTGTCCTCTTAAATACATTTTATAATAAATAAGGGGAAAAGTAAAGGGAAATTGATGGGTTTTAAAATAGTAAAAAAAGGAACGTTTTAGGTTCCTAGAGTCGTTTAAAATACTTATTTTTTTCTTTTCTTTTTAGAGATAATTATTTTTTAGATATCGTGTTTTCTTTTATTTTTCTTTTTACTTTGTTTAGTTCTTGGTTGTTTGAGGCTGGTAAATATTTTAATTCTTCTAATAGATTGTTTTGAAGAATTTCATGATTATTTTCTATTAAAGAAAGTGTTTGATTTAGTTCATATAATTCTTTTTCTAATTCTATTTGTTCTTCTTTTTGTTTTTGAAGTGATTCTATTGCTGTTTTTATACATCTAAGACGAATTTGGAATCTGTTGTTTAATAAAAATATTTCTAGACTTAATGCTCCCACCTCACTTATTGCTAATAGGATTCCATATAATAAGTTATTTTGTTTTTGATAAATATTATCTAAATCATAATGAATTTCTGTAATTATGTATTGTGGTTCTTGATATACGTCTTCTATATGTATATAGTCAGATTTTTCTTCTGTTACAGAGGGAGTATAGTCTTCTAAATTGATAGAAGCATAATCTCTTATATCTTCATAATTTAGAGAACTAAGATCATAAGTTAATACTTCTTGATAGTAATCGTGAGATAATAATCCGTTTTCTTCTGTTTCTTTATCGTACCAAGGATTATATTGTTTTAGTATTCTACTATCTGTTAATGTTAATATCCTTTTTAACCATATTTCCTTTTGTTCTTTCTTTACTTCGTCTTTATTTATATCATAAGTTGTTTTATGTTCGGAAACATAATTTATAGTAGATACTTTTTTTGAAATAGCGTTTGCACCTATCATAGTTGTAATTACTAGAGCTAGTTGACCTATTATTAATGTTATATGTCTTATTAGATGATTTTGGATTCTTTTTTTATTTATGCTTACTTCTTCTAGTTCTTTTTCTAAATTATTTTTTCTTATCTTTTTGTCTTTTATTTCCTTTTGTTGTTGTTCTAGATCTTGAACTTGGATTACTAATTTTTTTTCTAAAGTAGATAAATCTTTTTTATGATTATGAAATTTTAATAAATTTAATAATTCATCATCTAAAAAATTATTATCGAGTCCTTTTGTTTTTAATTCATTATAACGTATTTTTATTTTTTCATTTTCATTTTTGGATAAATCTAGTGATTGGATTTCTTCTAATAAGTATTTTTCTACATTAATTGTATTTAGATCACTTTTTTTGACTTCCTCTAATAATATACTTTTTCTTTTATAAATTAATTCTAGTTTTATTACTTGATATGTTAACTTATAAATCTGGTTTGCTAAGTATTCTTTTGATTTATCAATATTTTTTATAGAAAATAACAAACTTATCATTAATTCAATTGTAATAGTTAAGTTTTCTTCTGTTACGTCTTTTATTCTATTTTTTATTGTTTTCATATTATTATCTATTTCATGATAAAAGCCATCTTTTTTGATAGCATTATTATATTCTTCTTGGATTAGATTTTTTACTTTATCAAGTTTTGTAATCGCATTTCTATAGCACCATTCTATTCTTCCATCTTTTAATAAGTTATTGGTTAATTCTTCAGCACTTAAATTTTGATAAGATTCATCAATAGACTGCATCAGTTCTTGTTCTATTTTTGTTAGAATTAATTCTATTTTAGAGGTATCATTTCCTAGTTCTTGAATTAGTTTTAAATATTTTTTTATTTCTAATTTCTCTTTTAAATAGATTAATTTTTGTTCTTCTGTGATAGTCATTATCATCATCCTATTCTTCATCTTCGTCGTTTTCTTGATTATTTTTTAATTTTTTCATTCGTTTTTTTATTGAATTATTTTCTTTTATTGCTACTGGAAGTTCGTTATATTCTTTTAGAATATTTTCTTTTAATTCTTGATATTGGATTAATAAATCTTCTAAATTTTTACTTTGTTCTAATAATTGTTGTTTTGCTTGTTTCAGTTCTTGTTTTGTTTGTTTTGTTTCTTTTTTTAAAGATGAAAAACTTTTTTTTATGACAGTAATTAATATTAATAAATCTAATATACTTAAAATAATCGCTTCTATTGTGAGACTTATGAGTAATTTTTTTTGACTTGGTTCTTCATGAGTATTTTCTAAATCTTGGACGACTTTTTTTATTTCATAAATATTTCCTATATATAAGTCTTCTTCTGCTACTTGTTCTTTTTCGTCTATCTCACTTGATATCGTAATTTCTTGATCTAATAATTCTTTGTTTAGATAATCCATGATATTGTCATACTCTATATTAGTAGCATCATAGGTATAAATTTCTCTTGTATATGTATCTCTGAAATAGCCTGGTTCTATCCATGGTAAATATTCTGTAATGATAGTTTTATTTGGTGTTTCTCCTAAATAGGAAGTTTCTTTTTCTATTTTTCCTGTTTGGGAATTATATGTTTCAGTGGTCGTTTGATAAGTTTTATCTACTGCAAGTGATTCTGTTAATTTATACAATCCTAGTGCTGATGCTGATACAGAAATGAAATTTCCTAATAAGAATAGACTTTTCTTTAATTTCTTTCTTTTGTAATATTTTCTTTGATCTAATAGTTCTTGCATTTTTTTGGAAATATTTTCATTTTCTTTTTGAACACTTTTAATTTTAGTATCCTTTATTTCTACAATTGTACATTTATCTAAAAATGTTTCTTTTTTCTTATCAAATAGTTCTTCATTATTAATAAGAGATAATAACTTTAAAAATTCCGTTTCTAAAAATAGTGAATTATCAAGGCCTTTCTTTTTAATTTCTAAATATTTTTGATGAAGTTCTTTATATATATTTGAATTTAGATCAATTGATTTTAGATCTTTTTCTATGTAACTACAGATATATGAACTACTAATGGAATTTTCTTTCATATAAGTTAATAATTCTTCTTTGGTGCTATAAAGGGATTCTAGTTTTAAAATTTGATAGGCTACATAATAGACTTTTTCTACTATATTTTCTTCTAGTTCATAATCTACTTGACTTGTTTCATTTATCTGTTTTATTAGTGTTTTAGCTTCTTTTATATAATTTGTTATGTTTTCTTCTGTTGCTTCTGTTAATTTTTCTTCTAGGGCTATACTTGCATAATATATCTTATAATATAAGTTATATTCTTGCTTTAAAAATTGGATTTCTCTGTTTAGTTTT
Source organism: Erysipelotrichaceae bacterium (assembly GCA_022772985.1). Classification (GTDB taxonomy): domain Bacteria; phylum Bacillota_I; class Bacilli_A; order RF39; family UBA660; genus RUG11198. The sequence continues at coordinate 35,386 of JALEZJ010000103.1, forward strand.
TTTATGGCTTTTTCGTGAGTTTGAATCAATGTATCACTTAAAAAGGTATTTGTTTCTAAATTTTCAAATAAGTTATAATTATTCTTATTGGCTAAATCTACTATTTTTTCAATAGCTTCTACTTCTTTTTCTATTTTACTAGTATTAAAATCTATTTCTTTTATTTTTTTTATTAATGATTTGATTTCTTTTAGTTTAGATTGATATTCTATTGATTTATCTTGATTCATTGTAATTCTCCTTTAGTTATTTATTATAAACTGAATGACTTTTTTCTTATTTTTATTTTTTATATTCTTTTTTCAATATTTACTTTTTTTCTTTTGTAATTTTGATATTAATTCAGCTAATATTATCAAATTTCTTAATATTACTGGTTAAAAAGATTTTTTATTTTCTTTCAGTCTTTCTTACAATATACTATAATTTTTTATAAATTTTTTTGTGATTTTTATTATAGTAACCATTTCTTTTTTTGTCAATGGAATTGGAGTTTCTTTTATTTTCATTATGATACAAAAAAAGGAAAATTTTATTTTTCAGTATTTTAATAAAAAAAATAAGATAGTTATTAGATTCTATCTTATTTTAATATGTAATTCTCTTAATTGTTGTTCTGTTAATTCAGAAGGGGATCCCATTAAATTATCAATACCACTGGCACTTGTTGGAAATGCTTGAACTTCTCTTAAGTTATCTACATCGTTTAATAGCATTACCATTCGATCAATTCCAGGTGCCATTCCTCCATGAGGGGGAGCTCCATATTGGAAGGCATTATATAATGATTTGAATCTTTCTTTTACAACTTCTTTATTGTATCCTACTTTTTCGAAGGCTAACTCTAAGCATTCTAAATCGTAATTTCTTAAAGCACCACTAGACATTTCATAGCCATTGCAGACGAAGTCATATTGATAGGCTAAGATGTTATCTAAAATTTCTGTTTCAATAGCTTGTTTTCCACCTTTTGGCATGCTAAATGGGTTATGACAGAAATCATATTTTTTCTCTTCTTCATTATATTCAAACATTGGAAAATCATTAATAATACAAAATTCAAATTTATTTTTATCAATTAGATTACATTTGTTTCCTAAATAAGTTCTTATTTGTCCTGCGTATTTGGTAGCTAGTTTTTCTTTTTTATTAGCAATAAAGAATAAGACACTATTTGTTTTCAAGTTTGTTTCTTTAATTAGGTTTTCTCTTTCTTCTTTTGTCGAGAATTTGTCAATTGGTCCTTTTAGGGATCCATCTTCTATTAATGTTACATATCCAATTCCTGGCATTCCAATACTTGTTGCATAATCAACTATTTCATTAAACCAACTATTTGAATTTGTTCCTATATCATCTACTTTAATGGCTCTAATAGTTGCTTTTTGAAATGGTTTAAATGTGGTTTCTTCAAAAAGTTTTGTAATATCCATAATTTCTAATGGATTTCTTAAATCAGGTTTATCTGTTCCATATTTTAGCATTGCTTCTTTATAGCAAATTCTTTTGAATGGTTTAGGAGATACTTCTTTCTCTGAAAAATGTGTAAAGATGTCATAGAAGATTTCTTCTCCTACTCTATAGATGTCTTCTTCTTCTACGAAAGCCATTTCAAAATCTAATTGATAGAATTCCATAGTTCTATCTGCTCTTGAATCTTCATCTCTAAAACATGGAGCAATTTGATAGTATTTATCTACTCCACCTACCATTAAAAGTTCTTTATAAATTTGTGGGGCTTGAGGTAGGGCATAAAATTTACCTGGATATTTTCTAGATGGAATTACAAAATCTCTAGCACCTTCTGGGGATGAAGCCGTAATGATTGGAGTTTGGACTTCTAAGAATCCTAAACTATCCATTTTGTTTCTAATAAATTTTAACAGTTCTGCTCTTTTTTGAATATTATTTCTAACACGCTTATTTCTTAAATCTAGGTAACGATACTTTAGTCTAAGTTCTTCTGATACTAAATTAGATGTTTTAATTTCAAATGGTAAGACATTTACAGATTTACTTAATACTTCTATTTTATTTACTAATAGTTCTATAGTTCCTGTTTTTAAGTTTGGATTATAATCTTCTTTGTCTCTTTTTCTGACAGTTCCGGTTACTGTTACAGTGGACTCTTTAGTAAGTCCTTGAAACATTCCGTCATCATTACTTACTAATTGGATGGTTCCTGTTTCATCTCTTAAATCTAAGAAAATAATTCCACCGTGATCACGGATATTTTCTATCCAACCTGATAAAGTTAAATTTTTATCTATATCTTTTTCTGTAATAGTACCACAGTAACTATTTCTATATTTGTTTGTTTGCATGTGGATTCCTCCTTTTTTAGTTTTTTTCTAATTCTTGTTTTAATATTTTAGCAGTAAGTGCTGGATTTGCTTTTCCTCTTGTTTTTTTCATGACTTGTCCAACAAAATAATCAAATAGTTTTGGGTTTTTCTTGTATGCTTCTAATTGAGGCTGATTTTCAGAGATTACTTCATCAATAATACTAGTTAGTTCTTTTTCGTCTGTAATTTGCGTAATTCCTAGTTCACTTACTAGTTTGACTGGGTCTTTTTCTTCTTCAAGGGCTTTCGTTAATACTTCTTTAGCTTGTTTGATTGAAATTTTATTTCCTTCTACTAAATCAATTAGTCCTTTTAACATTTTAGGAGTTAAGAATAACTCTTTGATACTAAGTTCCATTTTATTGATATGTCCTAAGATGATGCTGTTTAACCAATTTGCGACACTTTGTGGATTAGCTCCTAGAGAAATAGTTTCTTCAAAGTAGTCGGCTAATGGTTTTTCTTTTACTAATATTTTGGCATCTCTTGGAGTGATGTTATAGTCGTTTATATATTTTTCTTTTCTTTCACTAGCTAGTGGTGGAATAGATGATTTTATTTCTTCTAGCCAACTTTTATCTAATTTAAATTTTGGAATGTTTGGTTCTACAAAATATTTATAATCAATGGCATCTACTTTACTTCTCATATAAATGGTTGTTCCTGATTCTTCATCAAAGCGTCTTGTTTGTTGTTCCATTTTCTCATAGGTTCCATCTTCTTTTGCTTCTATTTGGCGATTTATTTCATAATTAATGGCATCTCTGACTCCACCAAAAGAGTTTACATTTTTAATTTCTACTTTTGTTCCCCAGTTTTTAGGGTCAGCTGCATCTAAGCCTTCTTCCATAATAGAAACATTGACATCACATCTAATTTGGCCTTTTTTAGAATCCGCTTCTGAAATACCGGCATATTGATAGATAGAACGCATAGTTTCTAGAAAAGCTACTGCTTCATCGGCACTATGAAAGTCTGGCTCTGTTACTAATTCTAGTAGTGGTACGCCTGCGCGATTATAGTTGATGGTAGTAGTATCTTCATGATGCGTAGAAGAAGCTGCATCTTCTTCTAGGTGAATATTGTTTACTCTAACTGTTTTTATTTCATCATTGCATTCATAAGATAGTTTTCCATAAATTCCAACTGGAGTAGGTTTTGTTTCTTGAGTAATTTGAAAGCCTTTTGGTAAGTCTGGATAATAGTAATTTTTTCTTTCAAAATAGATATATTCTGGTTGCTTGCAATTTAAGATAAGACTTGCCATTAAAGCTTTTCTTACAGCTTCCTTATTTACTACTGGAAGAGTTCCTGGAAAAGCCATGTCTACTGGTCTTATATTACTATTTGGAATGTCGTTATATGAATTTTCAGCTGTTGAAAAAACTTTTGTTTTTGTTTCACTTATTTCACAGTGCATTTCTAGGCCAATTAATGCTTTATATTTAGTCATGGTTCCACCCCTTTGCTATTTGATTTTTATAATTCATACTCTTTTCTATTGCATAAGCAATATTTAATACATTTTCATCATCATAACATTTGCCAGTGATATTTAGAGCAACTGGTAAGTTCTTGATGAAGCCATCTGGGATGGTGATAGATGGAAAACCACCGAAGTTTCCAATTTGTAAATGTTCTTCTAGAGCTTGTGTATCTTTATCTAAGATATCTTTAGATTCGTCTAAGTGTTTAGCTGGACCACTTCCAACTGGTAAAATTACGGCATCGTATTTTTCAAATAATTGATTCCATGTATCTACTAGTAATCTTCTAACACGTTGGGCGTTATGGAAGTAGCGATCTTTATTTTGGGCTTGTAATACATAAGAACCTATTACAAATCTTCTTTTGATTAAAGGTGAGAAATTTTTAGTACGATAATCTTTCATCATTTCAATATAATTATCTCCTTCTCCACGAGGGCCAAAGATAAATCCTGTTAAGTTAGACATATTAGATGTAGCTTCAGCACAAGAGATAACTACATATACAGATGCTAGAGCGTCTAATAAAGTTTTGTCCACTGATACTTCTTCTATTTCTATTCCTAATTTTTTTACTTGTTCTAATACTTGATGGAAATTTTCTAAATGTTGTTTTAGGGTATCCGTTGCTTCTTTGTACATAGAAATATCACATAATTCTTTGATGTAACATAATTTTTTTCCTTTTACTTCTCCGGTTAGTGAGTCTGCTAGATGAATATCTTTTGAATCCCAGGAAGTCATATCATTTTTGTCACGGCCTTTCATATTGTCTACGACAATGGCAGCATCTTCAACTGAACGAGTAAGTACTCCACAATGATCTAGGCTTGATGCAAACGGAAATAGGCCATAACGAGAAATCATACCATAAGTTGGTTTATATCCAACGACTCCACAATAAGCAGCTGGTTTTCTAATAGAGTCTCCTGTATCTGATCCTGTTGCATAAGGATATGCTCCAGCAGCTACAGCAGCAGCAGATCCGGCAGATGATCCTGCACACATTCTAGTTTTATCCCATGGATTTCTAACAATTCCTGTGTGGCCGGTGGTTCCTGTTCCACCCATACCAAATTCATCCATTACGGTTTTGTTTACTGGGATCGCTCCTATTTTGGTTAAGTTCTCAATAGCAGTTGCTGTAAAGAATGGAATATAATCTTTTAAAGTATTTGATGAACCTGTACTAAGAATTCCTTTGGTACTATAATTATCTTTTATTCCATAAGGAATACCTGATAATAGATTATCTGTTATTTCTGTTGGTTTAGCATCTTCTAATATTGTTACAAAAGCATTACATTTTTCTTGAATTTCATGAGATTTTTGTAAGGATTCTTGAATTAATTCTTTACTAGTTACTTCTCCTTTGATTAAGGCTTCATGAATTTCTGTAATTGATTTATTCATATATTTTTTCATTATCCCACCACCGTTGGTACTTCTACTTCACGCATTGTATGTTCATCACAGTTTTGTAATAATTCTTCAATTGGTATTGATTCTTCTTCTACATCTTCTCTTAGATCATAGATAAAGTTATCTAGGCAATGAGTCATTGGTTCTACTTTTTCAATATCTTTGATGTTATTTATTTTATTAATATTTTCATCTATAATAGAGAATTCTTCTAATACCATATTGGTTTCTTCTTCTGTTAGTCCGATTAAGAGTTTATCGGCATAATCTGTTACCATTTCTTTGGTAAAATTCATGTGTTCTTTCATTCTTCCTCCTTTTAAAATACTGATAAATATTTTTCTTGTGTTAAAGTTTTTGTAAATAATTATCAGTTTTTTACAACGAAAAACAGTAGTCTAATCCCTCACTCTTACAAGTTATAGGGACGAACTACTGTTAAAGTCCGCGGTACCACCCTTATTATCATATGATTTATGATCTCTTTTACTGATTCTATCAAATCAGTTCAGTTTATAACGGTCTGTTTCCGGCTTAAGATACTATTTTTCCCAAAAGCAACTCCAAAGTGTTCTTCATAATACATTTTATGTTAGCTCTCACCTATTCTAACTCTCTTTTATAAAAGTGGTATTATTACTTTTCTTTTTCTTCGTTGATATGGATAAAATTATAGTATAGAATATTTTAATTGTCAATAAGTATTAATCATCAAAATATTTTTTTAATTACATGACTTAATATCTTTTATCGTTGTTTTAGTGTCTACATATTCTATATCACTAAATGAATAATCATTTAAATAATTAAATTTACTACTTCCTATTTCATCTTTAGAAATGTCATCTCCTTTCATATACAAATCTATTATTCTTTTATCATTATCTATATAAGTATTTTTACTATCTTGTAAATGTTTTGTTTTAATAAATTTTATTATAAAAATATTATTACTTATTAAACTAAATTTATATGAATAAAATGATAAGATAAGTATTTTACTCTTGTAATTATTATAGGAATTAAATTAGGGTTTAAGGATATAATAAAGGGCTAGTATTATCATCATGATACCCCCGCTAATTGTTGCATAGGTTCCAAATTTATCACTTAGTTTATTTCCTAAATGAAGTCCTAAGTAAGTAAATGATGCACTTATTATCATAAACATACTAGCTACTGCAAAATAATTGTTGCTAATTGCGGATAATCCGATTCCTGTTGTTAAGCTATCAATACTAACAGAAAGGCCAAATAATAAGAATCCTAGGAAACTAACTAATATTTTAACTTCTTCTTCTTTTTTACTAGAAATGATTAAATTTATCCCTATGATAGCAAAGATGATTCCTACTAATAAATTTATATTTAAGATAAAATACTGATAAATCATATTGCCAAAGGATAGACCTATTAGGGGCATTATAAAATGGAATGTTCCTACAATGATAGATAGGGTTATTTTTTGTTTTTTTGTTAAGCCGTAGGTTCCATAAATTAGGGCTAAAGAAAAGGCATCCATAGATAGGCTAATGCCAATTAAAAGGCATGTAAAAAAAATATTCATAATCATATTCACCTATTAAATATTATTATGAATATAAAATGTTATTCAAAATATCTTTTCTAACATTTTTGTTACAAAAAATTGATATTCTACATCACTTGTATCATTATCATTAGCTTCTAATAAGCATAATGGTGGAAATAAGACACACCACCAGTTGTCTCCTTCACCTTCTCCAATTGTTACTACTAATGATTGATAGGCACCGGCTTCATAATGGACTCCTTTATAGTCTTTTTCTGGAAAGTAGTTGTCTCCAAAATGGATTAGGAACTCTTGATTATAGTTATTATTTTGAAATAATACTTCAATTTCTTGATTTAGTTGTTCTAGTTCGTTATTAATAATAGTTCTTGCTTCTTCTATACTTTCTACATCGATTAATTTTGGAGAGATAGTTTTTTCTATGTATTCTTTTACTTTCATTTTCATACTTTGATCTTGGATGGTATTGGAGTTGGCGATGACTCTTACTCTAATGGCGGCTTCTGGAATTATAATTTCATCTGTTTCGGCATTGACGTTAATATAGACTAAAAGTGCTACAACTACGGTTATTACGATTAATATGATTTTTTTCATGGTATCACCCTTTCAATTTCATAATGGGTGAATTCTTACGTTTTTATACCAATTTTTTTCTTTTTTGTTGATGATAGACTATTTTTGTTAGTAAATTGGTTGGAATCATTTTTACTATAGCTTTTAAAAGTCTAATTTTAAAGCCAGGGATAATATAAAATTTGTTCTTTTTTAATTTTTTGATTGTGTATTTTGCTACTTGATCGCTATTAATAGATTTTAGGCAAAATTCTACTCCTGCTCTTTTATTGAAATTGGTAGATACTGGTCCTGGGCATAAAATACTTAATTTTACATGAGATTTCTGTTTTCTTAGTTCTTCTTTTACTCCGGTTGTTAAACTTACTACATAATTTTTGCTGGCATAATAGGTACTCATTAGTGGTCCAGACATGAATCCTGCAATGGAAGCTACATTTAGAATTTTTCCTTGATCTTTTTTGATCATGTCTTGTAAATATAATTTCATTAAGGTATGAAGTGCTTTTATATTTAAATCAATCATTTGTAATTCTTCTTCTAAGGACGTGGTGGAAAAATTTCCAAATAGACCAAATCCGGCATTATTGATTAAAATATCAATATGGGGAAATTTTTCATGTAGCTTTATACAATTTTCTTGGTTTGTTAAATCTGTTGGATAAATTTCTACCTTCCCTTTAGGGGATAGTTCTTTTTTTAGTTCGGTTAATTTTTCTTTGTTTCTTGCTACTAATATTAAATCGTAGTTTAATTTAGAAAATTCCATTGCTAGGCTTTTTCCAATTCCTGAACTGGCTCCGGTAATTAATACTTTCATGATAATTATCCTTTCTAGTAAGTATTATATTTTCTTGATTGTTCAATCGTCTTGATTAAGATTTGTTTCGTTTTTGGTTCAATATATTTTTTTTCTTGTTCCCATTCAATATTATAATAAATAAATTCGCTATTTAATTTGCATTCGTAGTCAAAAGGATCAATATGAATCATTCCTGAATAATAATAGTCAATACAATTTGGATGAAATAAGATTAAAGTATTTACTCCAAAAGTAGAAAATAGATTCATCTGTTCTATTTTTATATCTTTTGATAATGAAAATAAATTAATATAGATACCGTCGTAATCGTTGCTTAATTTTTCAAAACTAAATTTATCTCTTTCTTTCTGGTAATTTTGTAATAGATATTTGTATTGTTCTTTGGTGGATAAATAAAATATCTTAGCATTTTGTTTTAGAGTTATGATGGAACATGGTTGATGAAAAGGATTTTTACTTTTATTTTTATAAAATAGTATATAAGGGTGTTCTAGGATATAATCTACCCAACAGTTATAAGTAGGTAAGTTTACATCAAATTCTGTCATCCATAATCCACCACTTGGTTTTATACTACTATTTAATATAGAATCTTGAATTGGAATAAAAGATTTTTTTAATATTTCGCTTGTTCCTACGGTTAAATATGTCATAATTTTCTCCTTGTGTGTTTTTTTATTTTTCTTTCTTGATATTTTTTAGAAGGAGATATTATTAATTAGTATTTTTTTGTATTATAAAATTAATAATTTCTTACTTCGTAATCTTTATCTAATTTTTTTAATAGAAAGTCAATTCCTTTGTTTAATTTATCGAATATCCAAATGCTACAAATAGCAAATACGATATATAAAAGAACGGTATTGAAAGTTATTTGAGATAGATCAAAGAAATCATTTTGGAACATGACAATATAGGTAAATAATAATACTAAAAATCCATATAAGGTTCCTCTAAACCAATTAAATGGTCTGCATAGTCGGTATAGATAAATGAATCCTGTGGTACCGGTCATGATAACAATTAGGGTTGAGGTTAAGTTTGGATCTATTGCGAACTGTTCTCTAAATAAGACGATCATTACCACATTAAATACTACTGTTAAAGCTGCTGGAACACTTTTTCCAACTACTTTTAGCATGAATTTTCCTTTTACTAAATTATGATTTGGTTCTAGGGCTAAGATAAAAGAGGGAATACTGATGGTACAGGTGGTAATTAGGCTAAGATGAATTGGTAAATAAAAGTATTCACTTTCCATAAAAATACAGATGATTACTAAGATACAGGTAAAGATAGTTTTGATTAATAATAAGGAAGCTGATCTTTCTACATTATTGATGGTTCTTCTTCCTTCTGCGACTACTTCTGGCATAGATGCAAAATTAGAGTCAAGTAATACTAATTGACTGACATTTTTGGCGGCGTCACTTCCACTTGCCATAGCAATACTACAGTCTGCTTTTTTTAAGGCTAGAACATCATTGACACCATCTCCTGTCATTGCAACTGTATGTCCTTTTCGTTGTAAGCTTTCAATAATTAACTTTTTTTGGCTAGGGGTTACTCGACCAAAGACATCATATTTTTCTAACATTTCATCAATATTATCTTCTGTTAATAGGGTGGCGTCCATTCCTTTTACGTCCTCTAAACCTGCACGTTTGGCAATATTACAAACGGTTTTAAAGTTGTCTCCACTGATAATTTTTACTTTGACACCTTGTTCTTTAAAATACTTCAAAGTATTTGGAGCTTCTTTACGGATTTTATCTTGTATTAATAAAAATCCTAATACTTTTAGATTCGTTGGTGTCTCAGTTAAAGCCTCTTTACTATAGGCGATTACTAGGATGCGATAATCACTATACTTCTCTACTTTTTCTTGATATTTATTAAAATCATTTTTTAATACAAATTCTGGTGCTCCTATGTAATAGCTACCTCTTTTATCAAAAGCTACTGCTGAAAATTTACGACTAGAGGAGAACTCTATTTTATTTTCAACAGACCAAATTCCTTTATTTGGATAATATGTTTGCAATGCTTCCATAGTTGCATTGGTATTATCAAAGGCATAGCTTATATTGGATAGGACTTCATCTAGTCTTGTTGCATCAATTCCTTCTTCAGGAATTACTTGTGTTAATTCCATCGTTCCTTCAGTGATGGTCCCGGTTTTATCTAAGCAAATGACATCTACTCTGGCTAGGGTTTCAATACAGTATAATTGTTGGACTAGAACATGATATTTAGATAATCTTACTACGCTAACAGCCATAACGGAACTTGTTAGTAATAATAATCCTTCTGGTATCATTCCAATTAAGGCTCCTACGGTATTAAAAACGGATGCTGTAACATCATGATCTGTTACACTCCATTGATTTATAAATAATAAAATTCCAACAGGAACAATGATTACAGATAGGACTTTTAATATTTTTTCAAATGAATTCATAATGACAGAATTCACTTTTTTTTCATATTTGGCTTCACTACTGATTTTGGAAATATAATTATCTTTTCCTATATTTTCTACTTTGGCATAGCAACTGCCACTTACGATAAAACTTCCGGATAAAATGGTATCTCCTACTTTTTTAGGAATTGGATCTACTTCACCAGTTAAAAATGATTCATTTACCTCAACACTTCCTTCTAAGATGATGGAATCTGTTACTACTTGGTTTCCCATTTGAAAATGAAGAACATCATCTAAGACAATCTCTTCTATTCCTAATTTTTCTTCTTTTCCATTTCTAATACAAGCAACTTTTGCTTCGGCTAGAACTGATAATTTATCAATTGTTTTTTTGGAAATAATCTCTTGAATAATGCTAATTATACTATTACAAATAATTACTCCCATAAAGGTACAATTTTTTAAGGATTCAAAAAATTCTCCTCCATAAATACCTGCTATAATGATTGCACCGCCTAATATTAGGTTAATAAAATTAAAATAAGTAAAAAAATTACTTTTAATAATTTCTTTTATACTTTTTGTCGGGGGTTGATCATTATAATTTACTAAGTTATTTTGAATTCTTTCATTTACTTGACTACTATTTAATCCTTCTTTATAATTTGGTTGATATCTTTTTATATCATTCATCATTATCACCTGCTAACTAGCTTTATTTTATCATATTTTGTTTTATATTTACAGTGAATTTTTAGGATTTTGAAATATTCCATATTCTTCTTAAAAAAAAGCATTGAATCAGTATTTTTCAAAAGAAAAAAGCACTAAAATTTTGTTTCTTATCTACTATAAATATTTTAATTGTTAAATAGAATCTTTCTTTTTATATGTTCTTTCTTGATAATAGGATACATTGTGACAATATTTTTTGTGTTGGGAAAAGTAATTACTTTGACATTATTTGTCTTACAATTGTTAACTTCTCCTATTATTTCTTCACAATCGATTAAATATTTATCACAAAGGCTAAAATTATAGGGTTCTAAATCTTGAATTTTTTGAACTATTAATTGGTATAGATTAGATATATCGACTGTTTGAAAAAATCTAGTATGCTCCTTTTTTTGATTATTTGCTTCTAAATGTAACTGAATGTGTTCAATAGCTCTAGTTTCATCATACTGGATTAATTGTTTCAAAAAGTAACTGGTTTGAATTTTCTCTTGATCATTTTCAGTTAAAATATTTAATTTGTATTTCAAATATAAATTAAGTTGGTTAATATCACTTGCTTTAAATTTTTTTAATTCAGTAAATTCTAATAATTGTTGAAATAAAAGATACGCTTTTTTAAAATTTTCAAGCTTTATTTCAATAAATATTCTTTGAAGCAAGGATTGGAATTGATACAAATTTTCAGGCTCTATATCTTTTTTTATAGAAATTTTTTCAAAATATTTTTTAGAGGTTTCTAAATTACCAAGATATTTTTCTATAAGCCCTAATTCTATTAGAGCGTTGTCATTATATTTACTACCAATTAAAGTTTTAAAATAATATTGGGCTAATGTAATATTACCATTTATTTTTTCTAACTGTCCTAGAATAAACATAGCGTCTTTTCGTTTTTTAGTATCGAGTAAATCTTCTAATAGTGTTTTTCCTTCTTCTCTTGTTTTTTCTTGTCTTACTAATAAATGACCAAGTTCTATTTGTATATTTACACTAGTGGGATACTTTTTTAATAAATTTCTTAAGATAATTTCTCCTTGTTCTAATTGCCCATTTTTTATGAGCTTTTCAGCTTCATTAAGTTCTTCATAAAAAATCATATTCCTCTCACACCTTTTCTTGGACTTTAATCTTTTTTCATAATAAAAACAAATCTATTCCTATTTGAATAATCTTTTTCTATTTTTACTTCTATATTTTTTAAATATTGATAGGCTAAGTTTTTAACATCCTCTCCTTGTTTTTCTCCTATTTCAAATGCTATTAAAAATTTATTTTCTAAGTAAAAATTTGCTTGATTTAATATTTTTTTGTAAAAGTATAGGCCATTTTCTTCTGCGTATAGAGCTAGATGAGGTTCATTATCTTTTACTACCTCTTCTATTTCTTCATCGTACCTAATATAAGGAGGATTACTAATGATGATATCAAATTTGCCTGTTACTTTAGAAAAAACATCACTTTGATATAGTGTTACTTCTACTTGATTATTATTTAGATTTTTTTTTGCTACTTTTAGGGCTTGATTGGAAATATCAATTCCTGTTATTTGGCTGTTTAATTCTTTTTTTAAAGTAATTGCAATACAGCCACTACCGGTACCAATATCTAATATTTTTAAATTAGATATTTTATCTTTTGGAAATAATTTTTGAATATACATGATGGTTTTTTCTACTAATAGTTCTGTTTCAAATCTAGGTATTAAAACATTTTTATTTACTTCGATGATATTTCCATAAAAATCGACGTTTCCCACAATATACTGTGGAGAAATCCCTTTTTTTAGAAGTTTTATTCCTTCTTCTTGTTTTTCGGTTGGTAAATATTTTTTTAAATATTCTACATCTTTTTTTCTCATAAATACCACTCTATTTCTAAATTATTAGGAAAAGATATTACATAAGGCTATTTTATGCAATATCTTTGTCATTTCCTTCTAATTTTCTTTTTTGATCTTCATTCATTAAGGCTTCTATTACGACTCCTAAATCTCCATCCATGATTCTATCTAGATTTATAGAAGTAAAACCAATTCGATGATCAGTAAGTCTATTTTGTGGATAGTTGTAAGTTCTTATTTTTTCACTTCTATCTCCTGTTCCAATTTTACTTCGGCGTTCTTTTCCTTCTGCTTCTTCTTTTTCTCTTAGTTTTAAATCATATAATCTAGTTTTTAAAATTTTAATAGCCATTTCTTTATTTTTGATTTGACTTCTTTCTACTTGAGAATATACAATAATTCCAGTTGGAATGTGGGTTAGACGAACGGCACTATCAGTGGTATTGACTCCTTGTCCTCCACACCCACTGCTTCTTGTAATATCAACACGTACTTCATTCATATCTAGTTCAAAGTCTAATTCTTCTGCTTCTGGCATTACTAGTACAGTTGCTGTTGAAGTGTGAACTCTACCTTGACTTTCTGTTGCAGGAACTCTCTGTACTCGGTGAGCACCACTTTCATATTTTAGTTTAGAATAGACATTTTCTCCTTTTACCATAAACTCAATATTGGTAAATCCACCAGCTGATCCTTCAATGCTGTTAGTTACATCTATTTTCCAACCTTCACGACTTGCATATTTCATATACATATCAAATAAATCTCCTGCAAAGATATTTGCTTCGTCTCCACCTGCTGCTCCTTTAATTTCTACTACAACATTTTTTTCATCATTTGGATCATGTGGTAATAGTAAAATCTCTAGTTGACTTTCTAATTTGCTCTTTTCTTCTTCTAGGGATACTAGTTCTTCTTTGGCAAAAGCTCCTAGTTCACTATCTTTTGTAAGTTCTTTATCTTCTTCTATATTTTTTAATACTTGTTTATATTTATTATATAGTTCTACTGTTTCTGATAGTCTCGTTTGTTCTTTCGATAATTCTGTCATTTTTTTTATATCTTGAATTATATCAGGACTAGATAATTGTTCTGTTATCTCTTGATATCTTTTTACGATGGCTTCTAATCTGTCTATCATATCAATCGCTCCTTTTCTTTTTATTATTCTATCATATTATAAAGAAGAAGGCAAAAAATATTTAGAATATTTTTTAGGTATTCTAAATATTTTATTTTCGTTTTCTTGCTTTTATAAAAATGCTGTTATCTCCAAGGATGGTAGTGTTATTTATACTTAACTCTTTCATATCTTTTGAAAAATAACAACTTCCAACTCCAATTATTTTAGAAAAATCATATTTTGTCACGACATCATAAGAAATAATTCCTTCTGTTAAAGCTAATCTAAACATTTTTAAGTCATGTCTTTTCCAGGCGTTTAAAGATTTTTGGCCTTTTTCTTTGTATGATTCTAAAGCTTGTTCTACCATGGTAGACGAACATTTGGGCCAAAGATTTTCAAATGGCATACAATGAATAATTCCTTTGCCAATAAATTGTTGTGCTATCTCATTATAATTTGTTGCATCTAGTTCTCCTAATAAACTAGTAAATAAAAGAATACTATTTAAATAAGTACATTGGATTTTTTCTTTTATGTATTCACAGTCATCTCCAGTACTAGAAGTAATATATTGATTCATTAAAGTATTTCCTTCTCTTATATAGCCTGTTTTTAATATGGATTTAAAACTAGCTAATCCTTCTTGAGTTGATATTTGGTAGTTATTTATGTCTTCTCTATTTATTAGTTCGTCCCTTAATTCTTTTAATTCATCTCTTCTTTTTACTTTTAATTTTCCTACTAATAAAGTATTTTCTGTATCTTGTGTTATAATCATATCGCGTTTTTGTTGTTCCATCACACTATTTCCCCCAATCAAAACGTTGTTTATTTTAGCATATCTTTTTATTTCTGTCAACTGTTAGTTATTTTTTGCCAGGATAAATTCATAAACGTGGAAATAATAGATATTACTTATATAGTGTATTTATTATTTTTTCTATTTCATACTCAAAATCCATACTAATATTGAATCGAATTGAATTCATGCTTAACTTAGTTTGATTTTTGAATATTT